>JBILTA010000473.1:0-4759 GCA_044371785.1 Pirellulaceae bacterium
CGGGTAACATGGGGATGGAGAGAGGGGCTGGTTTCGATCGGATCATCAACCTTTGACTTGTTCCGCTTTCCCATGGTGTACTCCAGCAATCGATGAGGGCTAGTCTTGGATCGAACCTTTGAGGCTTTAAGAAATGAGCCACCGTGTGAGTATAGTGCAAGCCACTTGAGGCTGACCCCAAAAAAGGGCTGACATCGACGATTTGCGACATTTCAGCAGAACGATGCGGTTACGGGAACTGCTCAACCAGCGACTTTAGATTGATCATGGCTTCTTGATTTACAGAGAGAAAACCCTCTATGGGGCGATCCAGGCCAATAACTAGAGTAAGCACTGTCAGAAATGCGAGGACGAATAAAAGAATTACTGGGGAACGCTTGGACTTGGCAATTGCCTCGTGGTATCCGACTCCCATCATCGAAAATGCGGTGAGGAGAAAAAGAGCGAGCCATAACGCCATGGGCAGGCGGCTCCTGAGACCCACAAGAACGCGTTTGGCGTGAACATCAATGGTCTCATTAAGAGATTCAATGAACAAGCCAACAACGATTGAGTCAGCGTGCGTTTTGCCGACAGCTTCCGTCTCTTTCCAGAGTTGGAGGTGTAGCTCATCCGCGCGACGCAAAGCCAAGTCGACATCCCCGGTCTGAGCGACATCTAATCGAGATTCAATATACTCACTCAGGAGCTTGCGGATTTGAGTGGCCTGAGGCTGGGGAAGTAAGCCCGCGCGCAAATAGGTGGTTCCGATGGAATTGGCTTCTTCTACGACAGTCTGGCGACGTGCGTCGAAACGAGAGGCTGCAAGGCTAAATGAAAAAGCCAACATAAACGCAAGTAGTCCGAGTGTCGAGCCAACGATCGTACCGACCGGAGTCGATGCTTCGGCTTCACTTACCTTGCAACGGTACTTTCCAAGTCGAAAGCCGGCTTCAATGAAAAGCAAGACTGCAGCAGTCGTACATCCCAACAAGAACCAGAGCGGAAGACTGTCAAGCGGACTGGTATGTGACATGTTTACGACTCTCTTGGTATAGCTGAAGTTGAATGCGACATGCGGAGTAGAAAATCTCTACAGCCTACCGATAAACGTTGGTCTGGAATGGGCCGCCTAAAGCGCCGAAGACAAGCAAACGCTATTTCGTTTCAACGGAGCGGTAAGCCTACTCCTGTTTAGCAGACGCTGCAAGTTTGGCACAAGCACTGCTTTGAGCCTGAAATAGGCTCCAAGCGTAACCGCTACTGAAATCGAGGCAAAAGCCGCGAACGTTCTCAATTTGTCCATTGGTCATTTCACCGCAAAATTGAGAAGCACTGGTTAGGGCTGGGGCATATCTACGGAACGATCATTCCCTGCCAACAATCTTTATCCACTCTACTTCCAGCTTAAATGCCCCCGCTTTCTTATCGCCAAGCACAATACCAATCCCAGTGACTTCAGAAGGGTCCAGAGGTTGATTTCGAACAACTTGACCAAAGGATGTGGCCACGAACTTTTCTAAGGGTATTTCAACTTCTATCCACTCATCTTTCTTGGTTTCGAAATCAGCACGATAAGAAAAGGCAGTCGATCTGCGAGGAACGTATAGATTGAAATTGTATTTTCGGCCATCTCCCCGCAACCGAACAACCAACGTATCGCCTTCTTTAAGATCCAGTTTCGTTGATCGGCTTCGAACGGAGGCGAAGCCACCATTATTTTCCAGGGATAACGTGCCAAAAAACTCCAATGTTTTGTTATCCGTAATCCTAAACCGCCCCTCCGAACGTCCGCCCATCACTCCGTCATTGACAGTCTGCCACTGCTTGGACGTGTCAGGAGTATCAAAACTGAAGAGTTTGCGATCTTGCCCACAAGCTATCGTTGTGGTGATACTCACGAACAGCACTGCCGAAATGAATCCCATTTTTTGCATCACTATTTCAGTCCTGACCAAAAGTCCGTTGTCGATTCTGTGAGACATACGACGTAACAATAACGCCTGGAAACTAATCCGTAGACATGCGATATGCTTCGGGACCTTTACCAAATTCAACGTTCCAAAGTAAGGGTAGCATAGATTAGTATTCAACTTCCAGTGTGCTCGATCAAGAGTACCACTGCTGTGCTACGGTTCTCCCGAATTCCAAGGAGATTGCGAAGGAGTATTACTGGACGGTAGGATACAGAGATCTGGACACGGTAATGGATAAACTGCCCCCAGAACTGGCCCAAAAGTTAGCCCCAAAATGAGCCCCACGCGATGTCTCCAGTGTTCCGGATACGTCCCGTGGTGACTCGAAGCCTTTGGGACCAGAAACGAAAAAAGCCCAGGATTTCCTGGGCTTTGTCGCACTTTGGCGATTCTTGTCTTCCAATGGCTTTAATGTGTCAATGGGCGAAGAGGGAAGTGATAAGAAATAATATTGAGCCTTATATTGAGCTCGATGTGAAAAGCGGGTTCTTACTCGGGTTCTACACCGATTCTGCGGACGAAAAACTGCTCCAAATGGCCGAGATTTGGGGCCTCATATCCGACGCCGACAAGGACTTTATTCTTAGTTTCATGGAGAGGATTCGAAGTCAAAAAGCATAAGAAAAATGATTGATGTCTTATGATGGTTTATGAGCAGAGTAACGAGTCCTTTTCGTTGCTCTGCTCTACCTGAACCATCAGGAAGCGACTCGCAGTTCCTGTGCCTCGATGGTGATCGGTACTGGCACGATCGCTTCCCCTTCCTTGAACCAACGGCGGATGAACTCCACCATCTCGCCCGTGGTTTGGCATTCGAACAGCTCTTCTTCCGGAACCACCGGATTAGCACTGATCCGAATCTTGAACTGCCGGCGCGGAAGCGGAATGGCAGCCGCCCCTGTCGGTGGTACTTCCCCAACCCTGGCCCGCCGAACGATCGCCCTCTGCTTCCGTCGGCTCAACTCCCTGGCCAGCACTTGGGCGAGCGCTGCGTTATCTACCTGCCACAGAATCCTCGGTGGCTTCCCCTTCTCCACGATCTCTACAACAAAGTTCACATCCTCGCGATTTTGTCCCCTCCCTGGTTTCAAGTCAGTCGGCATATCTTTCCCCTCAATGGAAAACGACGATGAAAGTCATGATGAGGCAAACTATGCCAGCAAACTCGGACACCTTAGGTCCCTCAGGCAAGGAAGTGATTTTGGGATGTAAGGCCAAACTCGCGATTGATGCAAAGGTTATTGATGTTCCTTAATTGGAGCAGGATTTCAGGGCAAATTCCCCTATCTTGGTGGGTTGGTGTAGGTGGAAAATTCCTTAAATTTTCTCAAGAAATTTGTTGTAATGGTGACGCTTGACGGATATCACTTTTCCGAAGTCGCTAATTCGAGCGACTCATTTCGACCGTCTAGCAGTGTGGTAGTACCACCATCCCAATATTTCTCCGATGGCTTGGAGGTTTCTATGAGTTCTCGCCGTGTCCGCAGTTCGATCTGGGGCAAATTGTCAAAGCTAGCTTTTCGCAAAAAGGCGGGCTCGCGCAAGCGACAGGTTTTTCGAACTTCGCTGTTGGAGCAATTTGAGAAACGCGAGTTGATGGCTTTTGAAGTTTCCAATATCCAACTAGTAAGCGATACCGGGATTAGTGCAACAGACAAGATCACTTACGATCCAAGGTTGCAAGGAACGGTAACGAATTCGTCTGGCGGTGGACTTGGAGGTTTACCTGGAGGTCCTCCATCGCTGGTCACTCTCCACGTTCAATATGATCACAACGGAGACGGCATTGGCGATGGTTCAACTATCGTCGATAGCTCCATGAACTTTCAGTACGATCCGCGCACCAGCGATCCAGGGCTGAGTTTCTATGTGGGCCCGTTCTCTCCCAAATACCGAATCCTCGAATACGACAACTTCAATAATCTCATGGCGACCGGCTCTTGGAATACTTTTTCCATGACTCTTGAAACGGTCGCTTCAGGTGAGATTCAAGTACAGGATTCGCTCAATAACAACTTGCCAAGCCAAGGGAGTTTTCACTTTGGTGATGCCGACGTTGGCGCAGTGTTTTCAAAAACCTTTACCATCACGAACACAGCGAGTCCTACCGATCCAAACGCCATTCTGCGTCTCAACACGGCTGGTATTCAACTCCCGCCAGGTTTCTCGATTTCGCAAGCTTTTGCGGCAACGGTCGCACCTGGGGCCCAAACCACCTTCACCGTGAGTGTCGATACCAGTGTAGCCGGACCGCGTTGGGGAACTTTTTCATTTGCCACCAGCGATAGCGATGAAAATCCTTTCGTTCTTAATTTCACCGCAGACGTGCTGAGCATGGCTCCTGAAATCGATATTCGAAACGAAGCGACAGGCCAGTCCTTGCTTGATGGTTCCGGTTCCATCAACTTCGGTTCAGCGGAACTCGCCAGCCCGATCCAACGCTCCATAAGAATTTCCAACTATGGCCGTACTACGCTGAATCTCGGAGTGCCCACAGCGGGGAGCGGTTTCTCGATTGTTTCCGCCGTTCCGTCTAGCCTACCTCCAAATTCCTCGGTCGTTGTTACGTTGCGACTCAATGCCTCAGCCATTGGCTCGTACAATTCGCCCTTCTCGATTACCAGTACCGATTCCAACGAATCTCCTTATGATCTGACTTTGGTCGGAACCGTAATCGCAGCTTCGGCACCCTATGTGGATCAATTTCGACTAGCCAGCAATGATGGTGTTTCCCCAACGGACAATATCTCATCCAACCCAACGGTAACCGGCTACGCGAAGGGTGCGTTTCAGGGCCAGTCGGT
>JBILTA010000472.1:0-4759 GCA_044371785.1 Pirellulaceae bacterium
AGGATCACTTTCATAGCTTTTTCCTGCATCGCATTTCCAAAGTTGTGCTACGCTTGCAGGATTTGACTAAATTTGAAGCGGTGCGTAATCAACTGAGAAGGCTGCAATTTTTGGGATGCAACGGCCGTTAATAATAGAGAGGTTAACGAAGTATTAACCAAACCTGTCCTCAGCGTGATCTTCTGTGACCAAAGCCTGTCCAGGTTGAGCTGCACTGGTTTTCCTTGTACCCCTACGTTGGCAATATGCCCTCCCGCTGCAACGATTCCTTGGCAAACATCGAACGCTGACGCTTCACCGACGGCTTCGATCGCGACTTTCACCCCTTCACCGTGAGTTAGCTGCATCACGGTTGAGCTCGCAGTTCCGTCAACGTTATTTGTCGTTTGAGTAGCGTCAAGGTTTCGTGCGATTTCAAGTCGATTGTCATCGACATCAACAGCGATAATCTCGGTTGCCGCGTAGAACTGAGCAGTCATAAGCGCTGCAATTCCTACGGGACCGCAGCCAACAATTGCGATGACGTCACCTAGCTTGCCACAACCGTTGATGACCCCAATTTCGAATCCTGTAGGCAGTATGTCACTTAGCATGGCGAACGATTCCTCATTGGCCGCGTGTGGTATTGAATAGAGGCTGTTATCGGGAAATGGGATTCGTACAAACTCGGCTTGAGTTCCGGCGATTCGATTTCCTAAAATCCATCCACCATGCTTGAGGCAGTGAGAGTACATGCCTTTTTTACAGTTCGAACACTTACCGCATGAACTGATGCAAGAAATGTGGTCTCGATCGCCAATACGAAAAATGGCTACGCTTTCGCCAACTTGTTCAACGACGCCGACACCTTCGTGGCCTAGAATCCTTCCTGACGCAACTGTAGGAACATGGCCTTTAAGGAGGTGCAAATCGGTCCCACAGATAGTTCTTTTCACAACGCGAACGATTGCATCAGTAGCCGCTTGAATAGAAGGTTTGGCTCTATCCTCGAATCTGGGCTCACCTGCGCCTCTGAAGCCCAAGACTTTCATCGTCTGACGCGGCTGGTTGTTCATCGTTATCTAAAGAACCTATCAGAGTAATTTGGGTGGGCCATATGACTCTTACGGTTATCTCGAGAGAATGGAACGAGCAATTGAGTCCATTACCGATAACCCAGTTTCTCACCGTGCTCCGATGCGGGGCATAGAGGAATCATTGAATTCGTCGTGGTGGATCTAACCATGCCTACAACTAAGAACGAAAATGCCAATCAGGCTGAAAACCTGTCCGCTTGCAACTACATCGGCTCACGAATCGCTGCGTCACACGCCTTCATTTAACTAAACTCAAGCTGGTCTTCCGATGTTGTCGAATGACGTTCGCCCCCCTTTCAACCTATTTCAACTAACGCTACAAAATCGGGAGATTCGTGGCGTTTGGGCGCTATGTCCAAGGCAATCCTTCATGCCTTGATCCATTCTGAAATATCAAGCAGAACCTAGCATGAGCTAAGTACAAATGCGTTCGCATTGCAAACCACTTAGCACGCTGGGTGCAGAGCAAACACGCATCCATGTATGGTTACGGCATCATGGCTTGTTTTAGATGCCCGTGGCTGGCTCATCCCAGTCTCGCCAATTCACTTTATGTACATCGAGGTATCGATCAACAGCTTGGCCGATGGTTGGAAAAAAGTTTTCGTTGCCGAATGAATTGAATAATCCATATCTTTTGAGCCTATCTTTCACGGGTCCCTTCATCTCTGCAAAACAAAGGTCCATACCGGCCTGATGGAGTTTTTGGTCTAGCTCTGCAAGCATATCCGCTGCTGTGATGTCGACATCGGTCACGGGTTCAGCCGCGACAACCACCCATTTCGTCGGCGTAGGTGCGACAGCAATTGCCTGCTGCACACGCTCTTCAAAGACCGCCGCGTTTGCAAAAAAGAGTGGAGCATCCCAACGAAATAGAACAAGGCCGGGAATCTGCCTCGCTTCGGGATGACGCAAAATATCGTGATAACCTTTGAGACCATCGACGCGTCCCAGAACAGCATTATGTGGTCGCCATGCTCGCCAGACAAACGCCAACAGTGCAAGGCCAACGGCAATAAAGATCCCTTGAATTACTCCCAGCACAATCACCCCTAAAAAACAGGCGATGGAAAAGAAAAATTCGCTACGTCGTAGCTGATACAAACGAGCTACTTGGTAGATCTGAATTTGGCCTAAGCAAGCACAAATAACAACGGCGCTTAATGCAGCATGTGGCATACTTTTTAGCAACGTCGGAGCAAAGTACAATAAAAGTGTAACAAGTATTGCTCCAACCAAACCAGTGACTTGCGTTTTCGCTCCAGCTTGTTCTGCAACAGGCGTCCTAGAAGCACTAGCGCTTACCGAAAATCCTTGAAATAGTCCAACCACCAAGTTGGTGATTCCGAGCGACACAAGTTCTCTGTTTGAATTGACCGCGTAACCGCCACGTTGCGAGTAGATCCGCGACAACACACTGGTATCCGCAAATGCAACCAAAGCGATAGCGATCGATCCACTCAACATTTCGCTTAAATCGCTAATGGTCACAAATGGAATACGTAGCGCAGGAAGTCCTTGAGGCAACGTACTAACTACTGCGAGTTGGGCATTTTCTAAGGGCCGAATAAATGCAACTGCGAGAGTCGCGCCAACAACTGCAATCAAAACACCCGGTATCTCTGGAGCCCAGTACTTACATCCCAAAATCACAAGCATGCAGGTTCCACCAATCAACACAGCTGCCACGTTCATTTGCCCTTGGAATAGTCCGCTAATGAAAGCAACCATCTCCTGTGGGAATTCCGCGACAGACACAGAAAAGCCGAAGAACGCTGGTAATTGACCAGCGATAACGGTGAATGCAATCCCGTTGATGTAGCCGTAACGGATGGGTTTGGAGATAAGCTCAGTAACAAAACCGAATTGTGCGAGCCCCGCAACAATGCAAAGAATCCCCGTCATGATGGAGAGCGCCCCTGCCAACACAACAGCCCGCTCAACACTTCCAGCAGCAAGTGGGAGAATCGTCGCGGCAATCAAAGCTGCCAGCGAAGAATCTGGACCCAATACCAGAAGGCGGCTTGGTCCGAAAATCGCGTAAACAACGAGAGCCACGATCGTTGTATACAGCCCATGAATGGCCGGTAAGCCAGCCGCTTGAGCGTAACCCATCCCAGCCGGGAGCAGGATTGCTGTGAGCACCACACCAGCGACTATATCCTTCCAAAGAAAAGCGACAGAGTATTGCGGAGTGAATTTTCTCCCCAAAAATCTGTAGGAAGTTCTGCCAGCAACTTCTCCATTGGATAGATGATTTGCCTTGGGATCGTTGTTCATCACGTTTGTTTTGGATTTTGTTTTGAGTTGCGATTCAGCATTGATGGATTGCTGAGCTCGATTTGAACTTGATCACCAACTACTCGAATTGGGTAAGTGCGGACATTGCAGCTCGGCTTAGTTTCGTCCATGTATGTGCCGTTTCGAATACTGAATCGCCAATGATGAATTCGACAACGAACCACGTCTCCTTCAATGATACCATGCGACAATGATGCACCTGCGTGGGGACAGGCATTATCGAGAGCATAGAAAGTTCCAGAAACGTTGAATATCCCGAATACCTGCTCGTTCACAAAAACCATTTTGGCCTCACCGACCGGGATATCACTCACTCGGCATAGGTTGACGAATTCTGACATATCTTCTCCATCGCTTTTAAGTACTATCGAATCCTTAGACGCGATTGGCTACAGACGGCAATGCGCGATCCTGGGAGTTGGATGGACTACTACATTCAGTGTACCAGGAATGGCGAGACAACCTACAACTATGCGAAAATCCCGCTCGCAAAGCAACTTCGACAGTTAGTATTTGAGTCGCTTTAGCGAGACAGTCGAAGGGCTCCTCATCTAAAGAAAACCTACGTTAGACCAATAACGGACCCTCTCTGCATGAAACTCCATTTTAACCACCCTTGCAGATGAAATCATGACGTAGCATCGGTTGCTGCTTTCCGTAAAATCCAGTTGGGAAGTTAGCCTCACTCCTCAAGCCGGTTCGAATCACTCTGTTCCTACAGACCGGCCGATGTGGCTCGACTGAGAAAGGCGCCCGTCTTGTAAACAGGTACGTGCTGGTGCGAATCCAGTCATCGGCTCTTTAGAATTTTGAAGTAAGAAGTTCGAAGTTTGAAGACTAGTCGCGGAATTTCTTGATGATCGTAGTCAATATGGCAATGAGTTCGTTTGCTTCCGTAACCAATGAAACTCAATATTTTGCTGCGACACGATGTGTTGGCGAAAATTGCAATGGTTGATTACGTTGCTGACCGGATCGCTGGCGAGTCGAAGATTCGGCGTTCGAAGCAGTTCCCGTACTAGTACTTTGCTACGTACTTGAACGCGGATGACTTTCGAAGTGTAAATTTTGAATTGTGAAGATTAAACTTTCGCATATTAGGTTCGGCTTTTTTCAAACTTCGAACTTCACAATAGACACTTCTTTGTGCTGCCAACCAGAAGCATGCGAAGCACAAGTTCGCTAGCGTTGTTCCTGTTCGCGATAACGAGAGCTGGGTCGGAACAGGACGGTACTGTTCGACCGGTGTGATGACGGCTTGGGAAGCCTTCGTTGCCAATCAGCGAAACCTGGTCGCACAACATCACCCGAACGGCGTTGGCCGCGGTTTGGTATCAGCTCCGCAGCTGATCAACATCGATTTGCAGCCGTACCAAACGGTT
>JBILTA010000474.1:0-4755 GCA_044371785.1 Pirellulaceae bacterium
ATCGCCGACAAGCAGAATTCGATCGTGATCTGGAGCAGGGGAGGGGAGTCGCAACACGTTAACGGGCAACCTCGGTGAAGCGAGCCTCGCGAACCACGGTCACCTTGATTTCACCGGGATATGTCAGTTGTTGTTCGAATGCTTCAGCTATGTCACGACAGATTTTTGCTGCCTTGGCATCGTCGGTCTCTCGGGAGTTAGCGATGACGCGGAGTTCTCGCCCCGCTTGAATAGCAAAAGCTTGTTCGACACCCGTGAAGCTCTTCGCAATCGATTCGAGTTCTTCCATGCGTTTGATGTAGCGTTCGAGCGATTCGCGACGTGCACCGGGGCGTGAAGCGCTGCAGGCATCGGCGGTTGCGACGATGAGCGTGTAAGGATATTCGGTGACCAGAAGGTCGTGATGTCCGAGTGCTGCGTGCACCACAATTTCATTTTCACCATGCCGTTTGAGCAAATCGGCACCGATCTTCGGGTGGCCCCCTTCAAGTTCGTGGTCAGCCGCTTTGCCAATATCATGTAGCAGACCGCAGCGTCGAGCTAAGTCGCCATTAAGGCCGATCATTTCGGCGAGCAGGCCGGAAAGGAATGCGACTTCAATGCTATGACGTAACACGTTTTGGCTGAAACTTGTGCGGAAATGCAAACGCCCCAGCATGTAGAGAACTCGTTCGTGCAGTCCATGAATGTTGACTTCTTCGGCTGCTTCCTGGCCTTTTTTACGAATGAACTGTTCGATTTCGCTAGTAGTTGCTTGCACAATTTCTTCGATTCGCGACGGATGAATACGGCCATCGGCGATAAGCTTATCGAGTGATTGACGAGCAATCTCGCGACGCACGGGATCGAATCCGCTGACAATCACTACACCCGGTGTATCGTCGATGATGACATCCACGCCAGTCGCTTTTTCGAAGGCTCGAATGTTGCGGCCTTCGCGACCGATGATCCGGCCTTTCATTTCATCGTTTGGAATATCAACCGTACTTGTCGTTGAGTCCGCCGTGTGAGCTGCTGCGTAGCGTTGCATCGCGGTCAACAAAATTTCTTGCGATTTTTGATCGCAGATTTCGGTAATGCGGCGTTCATGCTTGAGAACGCGGGCACCTATCTCTTGAGAGAGTTCCTTTTCCAAAACATCGTAAAGCTGCTTAACGGCTTCATCTTTCGACATGCCGCTGACTTTTTGCAGCACTTGTTGTTGCTGTTGATAGACTTTTTCGAGTTGTTCGTTGCGGCGTGTGGCTTCGGCGAATCGATCAGCCGCTTTGCGCTGATTGGCTTCTACCATTTTTTCTTGTTTTCTTAAATCATCGCCCAGCTGTTGTAGGCTCTCTTCGCGACGGTCGAGCATTTTCTCGCGTTTTCGGATTTCATCTCGCTGGGAAGCTAATTCTCGGTCAATCGATTGTTGGGCAACTAATTGTTTTTCTTTGGCTTCTAGCTCTGCTTGCTTTTGGAGGTTGCCTGCGTCATTGCGAGCTTGATCCAGAATGCGTTTTGATTCAGTCGTGGCATCTTTCATTCGCAAGCGATCGATCAACTTGACGATGATCGCGCCAACGACCAAAGCAATGATCCCCACTACGATAAACACGATGCTGTTGGAGGGGGATTGAGCAAGAAGTTCTGGACCGATCAAACTCAGATCGATAAAGAAGGGGAGTGGAGGAGTGTTCACGAAGGAATCCTTTTGATTCAATCGTTACATCAAAACCGTTGACTTAATCTCACGATATCGCTGGGAACTACAAGTGCAGACATTTCGATAGCGAAAGAAAAAAACACAAACGCTCGATCCTGTAGGCCACATACACACCAGTGGGCTCTTGAAGTAAGCCCAGAGATGGTTCCTTCATCACACCTAAAAAGAGCAGGCATCTGCATGCGATTGCTTTAGGCCATCGCTGGTAAGTTAATGCTACTCCGCCTGTTAAGCTACGTTTTCAGAGATCTCCAACACATAGGTATGAAGATTGGCTCCCTGCGACGTCTTCGATGGATGACTAAGGAGAATGTAGAAAAGTGTCTATGCTGTTTTGTTCATCTATTCGCTGGTTGTCGTTTCTCCGCAAAAACTAGGCTTGCAGTTGGTAGGCTATTCGGTTTTCGAGAACGGAAAACGGTGTCGCGTAACTTTTGTTTTGGGTAAATTGGTCAAATCACAATATATGTTTAAGAGCCTCCGGGCTCGGTCTCTGTAATGTAGCAAATTTGGCACACTTTTGAAACGCGACCTCGGTTACTATCTGCCAGATCGGGGACGTTTTTTGACCGGTTTTTCCGGTTTGGCCCCCTTTGCGTTTGGGAGCGATGGGGCTTACAAAACCCCATAACCGAGCAGGTTGGTGGTGGTTTCGTTTTTGAGGTAGCCTATTTGGGTTGGCAATTTATGGCACTATCACCCATAGAGTCGCTGCAAGCTATTTGGCCACCCAAGCGTTGGCGGGATGTTTCGGTGGTCGTCGGCGTCAGTGGTGGGGCAGACAGTGTGGCTTTGCTCTGTCTATTGAACCAAATTGCCCAGGCTCAATCCCATACCGGAACTTTGATTATTGCTCACTACAACCACCTTTTACGGGGAATAGAGAGCGATTTGGACGAGAGGTTTGTTCGCGACCTAGCCAACCGACTGAATCTTCCCTGTGTTGTCGAACGGCAAGGGGAAGGTCCATCGAATGAAGCAAATTCGAACGATCCGGTGGCGGGCTCCGAAGAGGATTGGCGAGAGCAACGCTACGCGTTTTTCGGACGAGTTGCTTGCAAAACAGGGGCTCGTTACGTCGCTTTGGCTCATCATGGCGATGACCGAGTTGAGACAGTATTACATCATATTTTTCGAGGGACCGGCATCACGGGTTTGGCAGCGATGAAGCCGTTTCGTGGTTTGGGCGAAGAGGTGGTTATCGCTCGCCCATTATTGCATAGCGATCGAAAGGCTATTCACGCTTATCTCGCTCAAACGGGGCTGGGGTTCCGAGAAGATCTTAGTAATGCCAACAATCGCTTCACGCGTAACAAACTCAGAAATCAACTCATTCCATTTTTGGATGAAATAGGGTTCGTGAATCATCGTGCCGCCATACTCCGATTAGCGGAGCAAGCAACTGAAGTCGAGGAATGGATTGAACGCATCGTCGACGAGTTGTATGAGTTTATGGTGATGGAGGATGCGGGTGAAGCAACCGTGAAATGTGAAGAAGTCAGCAAGCAGCCTCGCCCCGTGCAGCGGCAATTGCTGTTGCGACTATGGAAAAGAAATAATTGGCCCTTAGGGGCGATGAACGCTCAAGCTTGGAATCGATTATTTTCTATGATCAGCTCTGAAGTTGAAGGGGAAGCAATGGTGCATTTACCGGGTGCAGTTTGGGCGAAACGGCTGGGGACGGTATTAAAGTTGGGGTTGTTGTAACTCGCTGATTGGGTGTGGCTAGTGATGCTTGCCCAAGTTTGTTTTTGAGAAATAGACTCTGTAGATGGTTTGGTGAATATCGGGAAGAGAGGCGGGAATAGGTGATGTCTGAGCATATGCGTCCTGAGCGGTTAGTCATCCGGCAAGTCACGATGTCATTCGAAAACGGGGTAGGGGAGGGGCTCAGTTATCGTTGGCCAGAAGGGCAGTACTGCGCCATTCATACCGACCATGGTGTCGTGGGGTGTGGAATCTTTGACACCAAAATTGCGGCTGTTTTTTCCATGGCTTTTGCGATTGCTCGAGGCACTCCGACTCATCCCCTCGTCGAGCCAGAGGATTTACTTGAGGCGCGGATTGTTGAAGTGAGTGTTCCAGCCGAAAGATTGGGTGTGGTTGTAGGGATGACTGGCCGTGAAGCAGTAGAAAAACTGTTGTGTTTTACGGCGAAAAACTGAGGATGAGTAAAACTGAGAACGTGGCTTCAAATTTTCAAACTCCTCGTCGGCAGAATCGGCATAACTGGTAAACCACAACCTCTGCGCTCTTTCTAAAAAGCCTCCCGCTTTACGCCGATAACCTAAGCTGCCTGGGTTATGCAGGCATCCAATCTTTCCTAAAAGTAAAATTCTCGCAGGACGCGGAGATATAGAAAATTATGACGGAACATTCCATCGGGCAACCGAAATTGCCCCTGGTTCGTGAGTTAGTGAAGGACGAGATTTGTGAACGCCATCAACTGGAGAAGAACGCCTTCCCGATGACCGAGCGAATGATTGTTCGCCAAGGTCGTCCTTGTGGTATGTTCTTTTGCATGCACGGCCCACGCAGTATTCGGATAACTGCGGTTTGGGACATGGCTCGGCAAGCGGTGATTCTGTACGACACGCTGGGACAGCGTGACACCGTACGGCACCTGCCGTCGGACTGAGTGGGTTTTCCAGGAGAGGAATCCACTTCGGTTTGAAAAACGCCAGAAATTCATGCAACAAGACATACTGACAGAGGAGCAAAGGAATGCTGATACTATCCCGCAAAGAGGCAGAGAAAGTTTATTTGGGAAACGATATTGTGCTGACGATCATCCGGGTGGCCGGTGACAAGGTGCGAATCGGAATTGAGGCCCCAAATAACGTTCGAGTTCTGCGGAATGAACTCCAGAAACATGATGAGCAGAAAGAGTTACCGGTAGCAGTGCAAGTGACGCGACGTGCGGCATAGCGTGCCATTTGCATCAACGGAGGAACCAAAAGACAGCGACGACCAACCTTAGTAAAAGGTATCCGCTTGGCAGGATACTGAAGCGACGTTAGGCACAAGAGCAAGAAAGCAAAAAGCGACTC
>JBILTA010000475.1:0-4753 GCA_044371785.1 Pirellulaceae bacterium
ACCCATTTTAGAACGGCTGAGATGTTATCTGATTCCCGATCCAATTGGTTTTGAATCGCGTGGTCGGAATGTATTCGTTGAATTGGGACTGTCGCTCAGTTGACGTCCAGAACTGGCTGGTTGTACATTCGACTTTAAGCTGCTTCCCAAGAGCGAACGTTCATTCGATCGCTCGGTTGTTGCTGGCTCGTTCGACTCAGGTGTTACTGGCATCAATTCTTCGCCGCTAGCGTTCGGATCGACAGCTTCAGGTGATGCAGTACCATCTTCAGTCGCTTCATCTGGAGCAACTTCTTCTGCTTGTGTCTGTTTTGGTGCAGGGCCCGTTCCCATGTTGCCCATTTGTTGGATCGCAGCACCTTGGCTGATGACACCTGGTCGTGTCACACCATAATCGTAGTAGGTTGCTGCTGCTCGTTCGCGAGCTCGTTCCAAAGCATCCCACATCGCTTTGTGTGGCCATGGTCCTTCTTCCAACATGATGTTGTTGTATTCGAGCAACGATCCCTTCAAGTAGTGCACATAGGCAATCGACTTGTTGTATTCCGAAATCGCCCGGTAATAGCTCAACTGTGCATCTGCTCGACGTTGTTGAGCTCGAAGTAGGTTGTCCAAAACCACTTCAGCTCGCTCGCTGTCGATTTCCAATTTGTTTTCCCAGACGCTTACTTCACGTTCGCTTGCTTGCCATTGTCCTAAGAACGTCTCAGCCTGTACGTGATGTGATTCGAGTTTCGACATCGCTTCGCTGAGCTCTTTGACCAAAGCAACTTCTTTCTCTTCCAGCATCGCAGTGCTACGTACCAAACCTAACTTCGCATTTTGCAAAGCGGTGAATTGTCGACGAGCACCGAAGGCAGGTGGAGTAAATTCCAAACGTGCCCCAACTTCTTGATAGTTGCCGTCGAGTAAACTTTCCACAGCGCTGGAACCAGCCTCTGGAAACTCAAGCCCTGTTCCACTGCTCTTGGCCAGAACATCACCGGCACCAACCCAGCGATAGATACCCGATACGTTCACTTCTGGTAACAAGTTATTCTTCGCAGAAATCAATTCCAACTCGCGTTGTTTGATCTGCCATTTTTGTTGACGAAGCTCGACGCTTCGCAACATACCTTCCTCCTTGACCTCATCCCAACCGAAGGCCAAGCGAGCGGTCGTTGGTTCATCGATGGGACGAATCAACCGATTGTCGGTTGGTGCCCAGCCAATCAAGTACCGCAGATCACGCTCTCGTCCTAACAATCCGCCCGGATCATTACCCGCAACATTGGAACCACTAAAGGCTCGCTCAAGTTGCCCCTGGAATAAATAAACTTGTGAACGTGATTGAGCTTCCAATTCGGGAGCCCCTTCACCCACATCTAACTTCGATTTCGCTACACGCCACAATGCATTAGCACTTTCATGCCCCAAACGTGCCGCTTCAACAGCTCGATAGGCTGTGTATAAATCCCAATATGCGTTCTCCACGTCACGTACCAAGTTGCGTACACGACCTTCAAACTCATGCAAAGCCAAGTCTTCGTTGATTCGAGCCAACATCACAGGAATACGATTGACCAAAGCTCCACGTCCACGCATCAATGGATGCTGAACTTGAACTTCCATGCTCGTGAAATAATCGGTAGGAAGTTCGCGTCCCAAGCCTGGTGTCGGAATGTTGTTGTAAGAATAGTTCGTATTGCTTCGCCCAGTTACAATCGTACCTTCAGCTGTTCGCTTCGATAATGCGAACTGCAAAGTGCTATCAACACCCTGGAAAGATTGCGGGTTGAATGGGTTACCTGGACCTACGTTGCGTGGACGATCGGTTGTGTTGTAGCCGAACGCCGAAGAAAACTGAGAATCGAATTCAGCCAACGCATCTTCCACGCCACCAACCTGATTGCTGCGGACCGTTCCGCGAGGTGCGATACGATTGCCGCTACCGTCGATCTGCAACGGTTGGCCACCCGATTGGCTCGCAGCAATAGCAGCATCATAGACGCTGCTTACCTGACCTTCAGCACCACTCAATACCAAAGCAGCCTGTCCGTTGATCTGCTGTTGATTACCAGAGGAGGTTCGCAGAATCTTTGAGTTCTCGAGTGCCATCTGTACGCACTCTTCCAACGACAAATCCACAATCTCAGCGTATTCTAAGTTACGCAAGGAAAATGGTTTGTAAGAATCGCGAGCTTCCGCCAAGGGATCACTCTCGAGGTCGGGATACTCAATCTCCTGAGCCGTCTCAAGATAGTGTACGAGATCAGCTCTCTCGCGAAGAAAATACGGCTGAGTAGGTGCACAGCCTGTGAGGGCTACTGCTCCCAGTTGAATGTAAGCCGCAAGTTTAAAGAGAGTATGGCGCATAAATCGAGGGTCCCGCCCAACCGGACAGTTGCCAACTCCAAACGGGTGCCCAAGCGTGCCTACGAGGCCGCCGCACTCATGCTTCGTGGAATTGACCACAGATCTAGTTTTAAAAACCCCCCTGTCTTGGCAGCCGATTTAGGTCCGAAAACTCAAATCTGTTGCCTCGACAAGATCATGTATCGGCCCACACCCCCGCAGATCTTGATTAATCGTTAAACTTTACCAAGAAATTGATCCCGCATTTCTTAAAATACCCCCCAGCTCTAACTACTTTTCTTCCCTGGCAGAGGAGTATAATTCTGGTGAACCGGTCGCTAGCAACGCCGGTCCATGATAAAGAGCTTATCCCACATCCCCGGTCTGCGCAGTTTCTGCCGCAGCCCCCATCGGAGAAAACCCAGATCGTGCACTCTCAGAACCGCGCGGCCCAACTAACGTCGACACAGTCACACAAGGAAGTTTGCATCGTTGCCCGCGTTCTCGATTCCGCAGACTCCGAATTGCCAAATCCCCTAGATGAATTGACCGGACTGGCTGAAACTGCCGGTACCGAAGTGGTGGCTGGCATCCTGCAGCGCCGTATCAGCCCCGACCAGCGAACCTATATCGGCAAAGGTAAGGTGGATGAACTAAAACAGCTGGTTAAACTGCACAGTGCGGATGTCGTTGTCTTTGATAACGACCTTTCACCCGCCCAATCACGTAACATCGAAAAAGCGATCGAAACCAAAGTGATCGATCGCACCCAACTCATCCTTGATATCTTCGCCAACAACGCCCGCACCTACGAATCAAGACTAGCTGTCGAACTAGCGCAGCTAGAATATTCACTTCCGCGTCTCAAACGCTTATGGACTCACCTTTCGCGGCAAACGATGGGTGTCGGTATGCGTGGTCCCGGTGAAAAGCAATTGGAAGTCGACCGACGACTGGCCGTAAAACGCATCCATGAACTCAAAGAAGAACTGAAAAAAGTCGAACAACGACGCCAACGCGAAGTGGCTGCTCGCCGCGATCGTATGACCGTTTCTCTTGTTGGCTACACCAATGCTGGCAAAAGCACATTGATGAATGCCTTGACAGACGCCAATGTGGAGGCCGCTGATAAGTTGTTCGCCACGCTTGATACCCGTACCCGACGTTGGCAATTGCCAGGTTGGGGCCCAGTATTGCTAAGCGACACCGTCGGTTTTATTCGCGATCTGCCTCACCATTTGATTGCTAGCTTCCGCGCCACGCTCGAAGAGGCTCGGGAAGCCGATCTCTTGATGCATATTGCCGATGCTAGCAACCCGGCTGTTCTGCAACAGATATCTTCCGTCTATACAGTTCTCAAGGAACTCGGGATCGAAGAAAAAGATACGCTGCTTGTTCTTAACAAGATCGACCGACCTGGCGCTGATGAACGTTGCTTGCAAATTCAGCAACGTTACCCTAACGCGATTCGCATCAGCGCTCATAGCCGGGAAGGTTTTCCTGAATTAGCAGACAAAGTGAGCCAAGCGTTAAGCCGTGAGTTCGCTCATATTCGCGTTCGGTTACCGTTGGCCGATGGCAAGACGGTGGCATGGCTGATACAAGTTGGTGAAGTTCTTCACAAAGATTATCAGGAAGATCATGTGAGTGTCGAAGTTCGCATTCCGAAGCGACATCTTGGGAAACTTCATGTCCCAGCGGGCGACATGGAATATGTGGAAAGCGATGCATTAATTGTCCCGCCCAAAATCAATCATGAAGAAGTGGCATAGGACTTAACAGCTATGTACCGGCCACTGAAGGATATGCGGATCGTTTTAACGGGAGCCTCCAGTGGTATCGGTTGGCATCTAGCATTGGAATTAGCGCGCGCCGGAGCCGTTATACTGGCAACAGCTCGTCGACAAGAGCGTCTTGAAGAATTGGTTAGAACTGCGCGTGATAAGGTCGGGCCGTCGGCTCGTATTGAGATCCTGCCTGGCGATATCACTCTTCCATCGGTTCGCCAACAGTTGATAGACCATGTCGTTCGAACTTGGAATGGCCTTGATGTGGTAATCAACAACGCGGGTGCGGGAGCAGTTGGGCAATTCAGCGAAGCGAGCCCCGAGCGCCTGCGTGAGGTGATGGAAGTTGATTTTTTCGCGCCAGTCGAATTAACGCGGCTAGCTTTACCATGGCTTAAACAGGGAAATAAGCCTGCCATCATGCTGATCGGCTCGGTGTTGGGCCACCGAGCGGTGCCTGGCAAAAGCGAGTATTGCGCAGCAAAGTTCGCGCTGCGTGGCTGGGGAGAAGCTCTACGATGTGAACTCCAACCGCAGCATATCGATGTAATCATGCTGAGCCCGAGCACAACCCAAAGTGAATTTTTTGATCGCTTGATCGACACCCCAGCGAACGTGCGCAACAAGAGCGT
>JBILTA010000476.1:0-4745 GCA_044371785.1 Pirellulaceae bacterium
ATTGCGCGATTGTTGGCCGTGAGCACCTTTCCGCTGATTTGGCTTGGCGGTTTGGTTACGACTTATGATGCAGGGATGGCGGTTCCTGATTGGCCTGGGACCTATGGGTACAATTTGTTTGTGTATCCCTGGCAAGCTTGGTTGTATGGACCGTTTGATTTATTTGTGGAGCATGGGCATCGGTTGCTGGCATCGTTTGTCGGTTTGGTTGCGATTTGCTTTTTGATTGCGACTTATCGCGCTGGTGAGCGGCCACTGATTCGGCGACTTGCATGGTTCTGTTTGATCACCGTGATTTTCCAAGGAATCCTGGGTGGGGCGCGAGTTTTGATGGATGCCCGAACGGTGGCGATGATCCATGGTTGTCTTGGTCCCGCATTTTTCGCCCTTTGTGTAGTGACGGTCGTTCACTGTTCCGGTATAAAGGGGCGTTCCGAAGTGGGGGTGTGGAGCCGCTGGTTCGTTCGATTTGCGGTAGCGACAACCATAGTCAGCTACCTACAATTAACGATCGGTGCCCAACTGCGACATATTCTTCCCTGGGCTTCGCCGAAGTTTTTCCTCATGATGGTGCATCTGCATCTTACCTTTGCGGGGATGGTGCTCCTGAGTGCGACAACTTTAGCAGCCACAGGGTTGCGTGAACCGAATAGATTCCTGCGTAGGCCAGCATTGATTTTAGTCGGGCTGGTTGCGGTGCAGATCCTGTTGGGTATTGGAACGTGGATTGTAAACTATGCATTGCCTTGGTCCGATCTCGCACCAAACCTAAGCGCTTACATCATCAGCGCCAAGGGATATTGGGAGTCGATGATCATAACGATGCATCAAGCTACAGGTTCGTTGATTATTGCGGTTGCCATCATGATCGCTACTCGAGGTTGGTTGTTGAGTGGCAAATGATGGAGCGAAGCACTGTGATAATTCGAAGCAAGGTGAAGGCCCAAGAGTGAGTGCAGTGAACGAAGTAGAGCGAATTGAACCAGCAGCGATCTCGGCGAATACAATGACGCCGGACGCGGTGGTTGCGTCGCGCACGTTCGCATCCCGTGTGGCTGATTATGTTGAAACGACCAAGCCACGTATCTTGGTGATGATTTTGCTGACTGTTGGCGTGGCTATGGTGGCGGTCACAGAGTCCACCATGACGATGTGGATTTTCTTTAATGCGATGCTTGGCACTGCTATGGTGGCAGCTAGTGCGAGTGCTTTCAATCAAATCGTGGAACGCCATCGCGACGCGTTGATGCCACGCACCGCAAAACGCCCGCTAGCGACAGGCCGTTTGCAACCGACGGAAGCGATTTTGTGGGGTAGTTTCCTGTTATTGGGTGGCACTGCTCTCCTGACTTGGGGTGTCAATGTTCCAACGGCGGTACTCGGTTTTGTAACTTGGGCCTTGTATGTCGGCATTTATACGCCGCTTAAGACTCGCAGTTGGTTGAACACTGCGGTCGGTACTATTCCAGGTGCCCTGCCCGTGTTGATGGGCTGGACAGCCGCAGGTGGTAGTCTTTATGACTTCCGCGGTTGGTTGCTTTTCGGTGTTGTTCTGTTTTGGCAGTTTCCACACTTTATGGCCATCGCTTGGTTGTATCGTCAACAGTATCAAGCCGCCGGATATCAAATGCTGACGAATGTTGATCCCACCGGTCGGCGAGCTGGAAATCACGGCATCTATGGAGCGATGTTGCTTCTTCCCATTAGCATTGCCGTTTTGGGACCGGACGGATGGTTCACAGGTATCGTCGCAGTGCTGGGCTTAGCAGCTGCAATGCTTCAGCTTTCATCTGCGATTCAGTTCCGCCGTAATCCCACCCAAGAATCAGCTCGCGCGTTGCTTAAAGGGTCGTTACTGTATCTGCCTATTATGCTCGTCTTGGTTTCTATCCGAGCTCTTCTGTAAATCATGCGGTCGCTCTTTGTAATGAAGGACCCATGCCATGTCCGCAGATCGATCTGAGCCAAAGCCGTTTTTGAGTTGGTGTTCTGTCTGGCTGGTGCTGGAGTGGTGGCCCGTATTTTTTCTTGCGGTTGTGGCTGCTGGTTTAGGTCGTTGGTGGAATGTGTCAAGCTGGATATGGGCCAACGGTCATGATGTGGTTTCCAAAGAACTTTGGATTGCATGCGTAGGATCATTGGTGGCAATTGGCTTGATGGTAGTCGGCTGCCGCTTGCTTGTCGTTTGTAACGTGGCTCGCCCCACCGAGAGCAGTTTTAGTATTTCGAGAAAGCTCTATGGATGGAGTGCTTTCGCTTCTTTCGGTTTAGCGCTGTTGACGTTCTTTCAGCTTGTGGCTTGGTATGGTGACGGTTGGGTGCCAATATTTTCAGTGCGCAGTCCTGCTGCATTGGACTACCGATATTTTAAGAGCGTTGATTTGCGATTGCAGCAAGTCGGGAGTGCGATTCGTGATGGGAGTCTGGTATTGCCTCAAGAAATCGAGCCGCTACGAAACCCAGTCGAGCGGGATAATGGATCTTCTGCAGCGATTAATTCGAAGCAGCTCGTCAATGAACTTCGTGAGTATGTGCTGGATTGGAGCGAAGCGGAATATGCTCGTTCTAACGATCTAGCGGGACGGCAGGCCAGTTTGGGTATGCTCGCAATGATGGTGGATCCTGACCCGCAGCAACTCGATCGGTATTTGCAGTGGAAAGCTCAGGAAGAAAGTCGTCTAGAATTGTCGATCCGTGATGCAGAGATGCAAGCAGAGGCTGCTAAGAAGGAGCATGAGTCCCTTGCCTTGCAGTGGACTCAAGAGAAGGATCCGGAAAGAAAGAGTGCACTAGCCAATCAGGTTGTTTCAGCAGAGGATCGCTTGAACGTCCGTGTTCGAGAGCAAGTGCGTTTGCAAGGGCGACTGGATGTTCTAGCCAATGAGCAACTAGACCAGCGCGGCCTAAATCGTCAGTATTCTTGGTTGAGGTTGCCGACCGTGTCCCGAGGTGGTTGGTTGAGGATCCTCTGCACTTGGTTGTTGGCGATCTATTTGTGCGTTCGCTTATTGAGTACGGGAATCCTTTCGGTTGCCAGCTACCTACAAAGAATAGGTGTAGCAACCTCTGGAGATAGTCACCGTTCGAACGATTTTGGCTGGTTCTTGATTACAGCGGGTTTATGGTGGTTGGGGTTAGGGTGGTAAATGCAAAGCCAAGTGGTAGCGAATAAGACCGGGATCGAATTGCCCCTTGCGGTTGCAAGTGTTGTGCATCGTTATGGCGATAAGGCTGCGTTGCAAGGAGTTGATCTCGTCGTAAAGCAAGGTGAGATCTTTGCGTTACTGGGTCCCAACGGCAGCGGCAAGAGCACGCTATTTCGATTGATCAGCACGCTCGTGCCGGTGCAGCAAGGCTCGATCGAGGTTTTTGGAGTGGATTGCGCGCTAAATCGGGCGAAGGTGCGTAGTTATATCGGCGTCGTTTTTCAGGCACCTAGTTTGGATGGCAAATTGACGGTCTTGGAGAATTTGTGGTGCCAAGGTGTGATGTATGGGCTTGTGGGTAAAGCGTTGCGAACGCGATCCGAAGAAGTGCTTGAACAGTTAGGTATGTCCGACCGCGCTGGGCAGTTATGTCAGGAACTAAGTGGTGGAATGAAGCGACGAGTTGAGTTGGCGAAAGGACTATTGCATCGCCCGCGATTGTTGTTGATGGATGAGCCGAGTACAGGCTTAGATCCAGCAGCGAGATTGGATTTGTGGCGGGCCTTAATTCAATTGAGAGATGTAGCCGGCGTCACGGTGTTGATGACCACACACTTGCTTGAAGAGGCTGACAAGGCCGATCGGATTGCGATCATGGATCAAGGTCGGGTGGTCGTGTGTGGTACGCCGGCAGAATTAAGAAAAGAGCAGGGGAGTGAGGTCATTACGATCACAACCGATGCGGTTGCTGAGGTTGCAGATAAGATCGAGCGACAGTTGTCTTTGTCGGTGAGTCGCTTGGCTGCGGAGGTTCGTATTGCTTCCGAAGGGAGTTTGTCTCGATTGAATGAAGTGGTGCAATTGACACTTCCCTATGCTTCACAGGTGACAGTGGGCCGCGCGAGTTTGGAAGATGTGTTTATTGCGAAAACGGGACGAGCTTGGGAATAGTTTTGTTGTAAGAGAACTTGGTTACGATGAATACAACGGTGATGTTGGCTTGGCGCGAGTGGACTCGCTTCTTTAGGCAGAAGCATCGAGTTATTGCTGCACTAGGGCAGCCAATTTTGTTTTGGTTGTTGTTTGGAACAGGTATGCATCAGTCTTTTCGCGGCGGCGGTAGCGACTTCATGTCTTACTATTTGCCGGGAACGATCGCTCTGATTCTAATGTTCACGGCGATCTTTGCCACGATATCGATTATTGAAGATCGGCGTGAAGGTTTCTTGCAAGGGGTTTTGGTTGCTCCCGTTCCACGCTGGCATATTGCTGCAGGGAAAATTGTTGGTGGTGGCGCTATAGCCTGGGTACAGGCCAATTTGTTTTTATTGTTGGCGTTGTTGATCGGCTCGGTTCCGTGGTCGAGTTCCCTACCTGGGCTGTTGTTATTAATGGCCCTCACGTCGATTGGCTTGACGGCGCTGGGAGTGGTTTTTGCGTGGTCGATGGATTCAACCCAGGGCTTTCATGCTGTGATGAACTTGGTGTTGATGCCACTCTGGCTTCTGAGCGGGGCATTTTTCCCAATTCCGCAATTAGAGCCCACGGCCGCAATTGGACAGGTTGTGATACACTGGATAATGCGGTTAAACCCACTTA
>JBILTA010000477.1:0-4742 GCA_044371785.1 Pirellulaceae bacterium
AAGTGGTTGGCTTGGTTCATGCCGAAACATCGACGGGCATGCATCAGCCGATGGAAGAGATCAGTCAGATCGTGCAGGCCCACGGCGCACTGTTGTTGGTGGATGCGGTGACTTCACTTGGCGGAGTTACTTTACCTGTCGATCAATGGAAAATTGATGCTTGCTATTCGGGCACACAGAAGTGTTTGTCATGTCCTCCCGGGTTGTCGCCAGTTACATTTTCTCCCCGCGCTTTGGAAGCGATGGATAAACGTAAGAGCAAAGTAACCAGCTGGTATTTGGATATGTCGATGCTCCGTAATTATTGGGGTAGCGATCGAGCGTATCATCACACAGCACCGATCAATATGACGTATGCTCTGCGAGAAGCCTTACAGATCGTGATGGAAGAAGGTTTGGCGAAACGTATCGCTCGTCACTCGAAACATCATCGCATGTTGCGAGCTGGTCTGGAAGCGATGGGCATTCGATACATACCGGCGCATTCGTTGACCACGCTTAACGCCATTCATGTTCCAGAAGGAGTAGACGACGCGCGAGTTCGTCGCCGTCTGTTGGAAGAGTACGGTATTGAAATCGGTGCGGGCTTGGGGCCGTTTAAAGGGAAAGCTTGGCGAATCGGCTTGATGGGCGAGAGTAGCAGTCGACGTCATGTCACACTTGTGCTGGCTGCGCTGGAATCGATACTCCAGACAGAAGGTTTTCCACTCGAATTAGGTGCTGCTCTTTCTGCAGCTGTAGCTGCCGAAAAAGAAGAGGATGAGGCAGTGGTCGTTTAATTCGTCGCGCCCGCTGTTACGTCATTTCCTGTTAATCTACAGTACCCAAAAATCATGACTGTTGAAGTTCCAGACGTCCAAATTGATCGCGCTAGCCATGCGGAATTGATGCGAGAGTTGATGCAGATTTTCCCTGCCGAGCGTTTATTCGCCGATAAGGCAACTTTAGCGGCCTTTGAATCGGACGGTCTAACTGCGTTTCAGGTAATGCCACGGGCTGTGGTTGTTCCAGAAAATGAAGTTGAGATAGTCGCAACGGTCAAGTTGTGTCAGAGATTCGGCGTCCCATTCGTGGCCCGTGGAAGTGGTACCAGTTTGTCAGGTGGATCGTTGCCTCATAGCGAGGGCATCGTGATCGCGTTAAACCAGATGAACCGTATCTTGTCGATCGATCCTGAGCGGCGCATCGCAGTGGTGCAACCTGGAGTATATAACCTTTCGATCACAAAAGCGGCTGAGAAGTATGGTTTGCATTATGCACCAGATCCTTCGAGTCAGCAGGTTTGTACGATCGGAGGGAACCTGGCGTTTAATGCAGGGGGAGCTCATTGTCTGAAGTATGGAATGACCAGTAATCATGTTCTGGCGGTGCGTGTCGTACTCGCGGATGGTGAGGTTTGCGAATTAGGCTCAGCCAGTATCGAAGGGGCCGGGCCTGACTTGCTGGGGCTGTTTGTGGGAAGTGAAGGTTTGCTAGGAATAGCAACAGAAGTTACGGTTCGCTTGATCCCCAAACCTGAGGCGTATTTCACCGTATTGGCTGGTTACGATACCTTGGAACAAGCGGGTGAGGCAGTAGCTCACATTATTGCTTCAGGGTTATTGCCAGGCGCGATGGAAATCATGGACCGCTTGAGCATGAAGGCTGCTCATGAGGCGGTGGGGGCAAAGTACCCAGAGAATGTTGAGGCCGTTTTGATTGTTGAACTGGACGGTTCTCGCGATTCGGTCGCAGCGGACCGTTTGCGTCTAGAGCCTTTATTGCAGCAATCGGGGGCGGCTGCCATCTTGGTCGCGGCTTCTAATGAGGAACGATTAAAAATCTGGAAGGGACGTAAGAGTGTCTTTTCCGCAGTGGGCCGTTTGAGTCCAGACTTCATTGTTCAAGATGGAGTCGTTCCGCGAGGAAAGCTAGGGTTTGCATTGAGGCAGATTGAGCAATTGAGTCGTGAAGCACGGATTTCTGTAGCCAACGTTTTTCATGCGGGTGATGGGAATCTTCATCCTCTGATTATGTTCGATGGTCGCGAGCCCGGCGCATTGGAGCGCGCAGAGGAGTTGGCGGCGAAGATCGTGCAGCTTTGTATCGACCTGGGTGGGTCGATTACAGGTGAGCATGGTGTGGGGATGGAGAAACGCCAGTTCTTGCCGGGAATGTATGACAAAGCTTCTCTCGATTGCATGCGACGGATACGGCTGAGTTGCGATCCGAATGAGGTCGCCAATCGAGGCAAAATGTTTCCTAGTGGCGAGGCCCCTGCCCTGTCACTTTATGGTCTCCATCCGCTGGAAGAAGCGGGTGTCATCGCCCGCGAATAGGCTTAATTGTCAACAAAAGATAGCACGTTATGAGCACAACCCTTGCATCGGTTCAGACACTTGAAGACATCGTGGCGGAGGTCCGCCGCTGCAGTCAGCTAGGTAAACGAATTCTTCCGACGGGCAATGGCACCAAGCCACATTTGAGTAGTGCAGGTGTTAGCGATATTCAGCGCATGTCGTTGGCAGCGTGGGCTGGAGTGGTGGAGTATCAGCCCTTCGAGTTCACGATTACAGCCAAGAGTGGAACACGGGTTATCGATATCCAACGGGAGTTGAAAGCTCAGGGTCAGTTTTTGCCGTTCGATCCTATTTTTGCCCAGGAAGGAGCAACATTAGGCGGAACCATTGCGACGGGTGTAAGTGGGCCTGGAAGGCTATTGTTTGGTGGGATTCGGGACTTTATTCTGGGCGTGCAATTCGTCGATGGACTGGGCCAAGTTGTTCGCGGCGGGGGGAAAGTTGTCAAGAATGCAGCTGGTTTCGACCTTCCAAAGATGATGGTGGGAAGTCTTGGTCGCTTAGGCATTCTTAGCGAGATAACGCTGAAAGTTTTTCCGAGGCCGATAGGCTATCGAACCTTGACCTTTAATGCGAGATCGATCTCCAATGCATTGAATCAGATAAGTCGATTGATGTTGTTGCCTATCGATATCGTTGCCGTAGAAGTGGCGAGTGATCGAACGGTATCGGTTCGTGTTGCTGGTGATGAAGCGACCGCGACAAACTTAACATGTCGAATCCGCGATCACTTGGGTATCTCGCAAGCTGAAGAGTGGAGTGGCGAACAAGATTCGAATTATTGGACGGATGCCGCCGAATTGGTATGGGCGAAAGACGCCCATATTCTCGTTCGTGTTCCCCTCACGATGCAAGATATCGAAAAGCTTGATCGCCGTTTGGAGACGATCGGGGCTAAGCGATGGTATTCAGCCGCTGCCAATGCGGCTTGGGTTGCCGTGAGTGATATCGAGCAGCGAGCACAACTGGAGATTATTCTGTGTGAAGTTGGGTTGAAGGGACTCGTATTGCGTGGTGAGGGAGCTTTGATTATTGGCCGCGATACAACTACAGCTTTTGCAAGGCGCATCCAAAAGGCGATAGATCCCGGCCAAGTATTTGTGGCCTACTGACGTTGGCATTTGGCCTAATCAAGCAAGCCACTTGTGGGTCGAATAGGGGAGCTACGCCACCAACCCCTTGGTTACCAGCATAAAAACGTCTTCCAAAGTTGGGTCTTTGTCATTGAAACTTTTTAGCCGCACACCTTGTTTGATCAATTCGTCTAGTAATTGAGCTAAACCTTCATCATCAGTTTCCAATTCGGCTGTCGCCTTTAAGCCTTCGATATCAAGACCGCGCAAGTGTGGCGAGCTGCGAAGTATGGAAATGCCCGCATCCATTCCATCGACGAAGCGGACTTCTACGATTCGATTGCGTCGAATCTGGCGATACACCGAATCAATGGGACCATGCATGAGCAATTGCCCGCGTTCGACGATTCCAATCGAAGTACAACAGTCCGCAAGTTCAGACAAAATGTGGCTTGAGATTAAAATCGTTTTGCCCATTTTGCGAAGTTCTTTCAGCAGCGCCTTAACTTCGATTCGCGCTCGAGGATCAAGACCACTGGTGGGTTCGTCCAGGATTAGAACCGGTGGATCATGAACGAGCGTTTTCGCTAAGCAAAGACGCTGCTTCATGCCGCGTGATAGACCGTTAACGTAGTCATCGCGTTTATGGGTAAGATCGAGTAATTCGAGGACGTCCGTGATAACTTGTTTGCGTTGGGTGCGGCCAATTTTATAAGCGACAGCAAAGAAGTCGAGAAACTCCCATACCTTCATACCATCGTAGACACCAAAGTCATCGGGCATATAACCAATGCTTCTACGGACATCCATGGGAGATTGATTGACCGAGAAGCCATTGACCGATCCGTCACCACGTGATGCTCGCAAGAGGGTTGCAAGAAATCGGATGGTCGTACTCTTTCCAGCCCCGTTGGGGCCAATGAATCCAAACAACTCCCCTTTTTCGATTTTGAGGTAGAGTTCCTTTACGGCTGTGAATTCACCGTAGTCTTTTCCAAATCCGGTCAGCTCGATCATTAGGAAGTTATCACTTAGATAATGGAAATTATATCGTAGTTATTAGGCTTTACGGTTGTTTCGGTTCGTTCGAGTTGTCTTCGGATTCGGGAGCGCTGATGACTTCATCATCGCCTGCGCTACCTTCTAATTCACGCTTTTGGGCTTCAGCACTCATTTGTCTCGATGGCAGACTGCGATCTGGTTCTGGGGTCGGGTATTTTCCACATTGAACATGTAATACCAGGGCAGAATACTTGAGCGACGAGCCCGTTGCGGGTTCTACTTGTAAGCCATTTACGGTTCCGTTCGCAAAGGCAATCACGCGAATTTC
>JBILTA010000478.1:0-4728 GCA_044371785.1 Pirellulaceae bacterium
GTGATGACGGCCAACAGCACCAACTTGCAAGGTCAGCTAAATGTGGTTTGGGATAAGCTGCTATCAGCCTTCTCCGACAAGCCAATAGCAGAAAATCCATCCGCTGTCGCCGAGCTGAGGGCGATCACAACTGGCCTTAAGGCCAAACGCTAGTAGCATAGGCTGGCCGTGCGTTGCGATGTGTTTCAAATCATGAGAGGATGGCTGAGCCGATTGGAAAGTGGTTGAAGTTCTACCCGTAGTTCCACGAAAGTATGGCGATTCAAAGTTCTTACCAATTCTGCACAAATTGCGCCGGGTTCGATATTCCAACTTGCTTTTTGCTACGTGGAATGAAGTTCGATGGTTTGGTCATTGCTCAATTCGCTTTGGCTTGGCCGGAATTGTTGATGAGGCATCCTCTTCGGTTTTTCCCAGCGTTAGTAGAAGCTCAGTCAGTTCATTAAGCGGCTGGGCTAGTAACTCTTGATTTTGGGAGCTCTTGGCTTCGTTCAGTGCATGGCGGTACTCCGTCTCAGCTGCTTCCCATAATTCTCTTTCCTTAAGCAGCTTTCCGAGGTGAAGTCGTACCTCGATTCTTTGGTATTGATCGGTCAGTGAATGGAGTTGGTCTCGCATAAAGCCGATTTTGGTTTCGTAGTAATTCTCGCAATTCAGTTCCGTTCCCATTGCCGCATACCGTTCGACGAATGCTTCCAAGTCTCCGCAGCGATGCCTGGTCCACAGTTCAATCATTTGCTCGATTTCGTCTAAATATTCGAGTTGTGAGACTTTGGATGATGCCAAAGTGACAACGCGATTACCCATCGAATCAGTTGACGTCGAGCGGACCTCAGATATCCGTTCTGCATGTCCAACTTTGTTGTCGTTCTGAGCATGGCTTGAATCCCTATCGAGCTTTGTCTCGTGATCTTCACGCTGGGAATAGAATTTGCCTAAGAATTCCAGAAGAATTGGGAGGCGTTTACGAAACTTGGGCGAAAGGTTCATCGCCAGCCACAGGTCAAAAAATCCTTCGTTGATGGAGTAAAGACGTGATCGTTTATCCTTTGGGTTTTGGAAGCTCTTGACATATCCACTTTGTGTCAAGCGTTTGAGTAGCGACGAAGTTTGCTGTTCACTGATTCGTAATTTCTCGGCAATACGTTTGGGTGTTTTGAGGTCGCTTTCATCGCGCATGAGCGCTAGCGTCTCGAGTAAAGCCCTTTCTCGCGGTGCTAATTCCTTTAGCCGATCTTGATAAACCGGCGTGACACGATCGAGCAGTGCTTGAAACGTCTCTTCAATTTGTTCCCTGGGTTCATGAACCATCATTTCGTAGAGCATATGCGTCAAGCGAGCGTTGCCGGCCGTCATGTCGTGAAGTGCGGCCAGCTTAGGCCTAAGTGTCTTGAAGTCATCCAGCAAGTTCGAACGTTTCTCCCATTCCAGATTCTTTCGAATGAGCTCGATGGATTCGTCTTTCGTCAATAGATCAAGGACCTGAACATCAAAGAAATCGAAGAACGGTTCATCGACACTGGATATTCCCTCGAAATGAATCGGGGCCGTAGCGATGAGTTGACAGCCGTTACTGTCCATCAAGAATTTACGCAGTGCACCGACGTCAGCACGTTCTTTCATTTGTGTTTCGAGAATATCGTGGAAGTTCTCGAGAATGATCAACACAGTTCGCTTCTGAGTTTTAGTAGTTTGTCGGATCGCGTGGATGATACCATCGATGATCTTGGCATCGTCTTTTTCAGTTTCGAGCTTTTGATACAGCGAATCCCAGGTATTCTCTGCTGGAAACTGAATTGCTAAGATTTCGCACAATCGCAAAAGAAAATCGGCAAAGGAGAGTATACGACTCGACGCTTCCGGAAAGCGTGCAACCGCAATGTGTGTTCGCAATTCATCATCTTGGTAGATTTCATCTTCGATCAACGAGAGAAGATGACTTTTACCAGTGCCTCTGCCTCCAATGTAGAGAAAGTGGTGTTTCGACTTTCGTTTTATGGATCGGCGAAGGTGCTCCAGCGCATCCTCCAGCATCGGTTGACGCGCCACAGTGATATAATGGCGATGCTGGGACGATGTTATCCCTGTCCGAAACAGGCCGAGGAAAGAGGGCTGGCGGTGTGCAGGTGGGGGGGCAACTTTTTCGTGCTCAGCCATAGTATTTTTTCCACCATGCTTTCATCAGGCCGCTTTCAAAATCGAAGCGATTTTTCTTGATCTCGCCGATGTAGAAGTCATTCATGAGATCGTGCATGATCTTGTTGAACAAAGAATCACGTTGTGCTTGATGTAGCTGTGTACCGATCTCTTTTTCAAATGTTACCTTCAGTGTGTTTCGGGTAAGACCATCATCGTCGCTGTTGCTAAGCAAGCTCAGAATTTTGTGAGCGAAAGTGGCACGCGGTTCCGGATAATATTTTTGAATTCGAGAGTGATAGTGCTGCAGCTTGTCTTGTGCTGCTGGTCCAGTGATCAGCCATCTGAAGACATTTTCCACATCTGTCTGGGAGAGTTCTGTGCCTGTTCGCCTCCCATACCGATAAAGTTCTTGGGTGGCCATTTGTAGGAATAAGGGGATTGGCCGCCCGAGACCTTGTTCAACCAAAGCGGGAACTTCTGGTTGGAAACGTATATTACGTTGTAACAGCATTCTCGTTACAAATTCGCGAACCTGGGCGGCGGTTAAGATTGGCAGTTGCTCCGTGGATAGATTGTTGATCAGATCTATACCGCCCAAGTCGTCAAGCGTACCGGCAAGATTGATCGAGCCGCCTATCAACCAACGTATATTGTCCTTTCGAGGTGGCGGGGTTTCTCGCTGCTTACGGAACCAAGCCATGAAATCTTTGGCATCATTCGAGTTTTCGATTTTCATATTCAGAAGCATGTCTGGCAACTCATCCACAATGATGAGCACTTTCTTGTGGCTCTTACGGATGCGATTGAGGAGCTCTTCCGCATGAATTTTCCAGTTGGATTTCCATTCCGGATCATTTTCTCGCAGAACAATCTTCACACCACCGAAACCGATTTCCTTCACATGGTCGGCTGCTGAGCTGAAAAGCCCTTTCATCAGGCTCCAGCTTTTTCCTGCGAGGAACGCAGGAACTGCGGATGTTGCTCGTGGAAATTTTCGATGATGGTCTGGAATAGATCGGCTGGGTGTTTGAGATCCTGGACGTTCTGAAACACAACGAGCCGGTCGTCTTGCGGTCGTTCTCGCATGTGATTCATCACGCTGGTTTTGCCGGTCCGCCTGGGGGCAGACAGGAGAACATGCTCGGTCCTGAGTTTTTCCCAAAGTTCCGAGATGAACTCATCTCGAAACCAAAGCTCTTCGGGGGGCACAATCGAACCCGTGTAAAAGTCAGCGTTCATGGTGTACACCTTTTTTGACGTGTAATGACTATTATTATACGCCAGAAATGGTGTACGTCAATTGTGTTGTCTTTCGCTTTCGCGAGCCCTGAGTTTCTCAGCTCCTCAGTTCCGTGTGTACCAATTGTGTCCCTTGACAATGCGGGCGAATTCTTCCAGGTCCGAAAAGTTCCGATTCCAGGTGGTATACATCACGCCATCGACTGTGTTGATCTTTTGCTCAATCACCGTATCCAACCAACGCGTAATTTGATCGGGCGGGGCATCGTAATAACCGGCGATCACTTGCAAATGCCCCAGTTGTGCAAAGTGTTTCAGGCTTTCCGCACGTTTGCCAAAATTCCAATTAACGACCATGACCTCTCTGGGGACCGTTGCCCCCTTCAGCGAACCATTGACGAGGTAATAGTTATCGACGGCGTTGTGATAGGGATCGAACATATCGCTCCAGACCAAGATTCGTCCCTTGGCAGAATTCGCGCGAATCTGTTCGCTGCAATGTTTGGCATTGTGGGTTAACACGTCGGCTGGGGTTGATCCTGGAGGTAGTTCGGTAATGTTCGAATCGGTCCAGCCCATCACTCGATACTCATCATGCGACATCATAAAATCAGCTTCAGGAAACAGCTTCGTCATCCGCGTGATTTGATCGTCTAGTAGATTTTGAAACTCTTGATCGTTGGCGGCTGCACATACTTGTCCATCGTAGACAATGTGGGTGTGATAATACGAGACTCTCAGTTCTGTTCCATTCGCGAGCGGCTTCTTAAGTTTGATGGGCGGTGCTGAGTGCCACACTTCATATTCGCCCGCATAGGGAACCGTCCCCATTTTAGGATCGATCCATTTTTCGAAGTCGATGTTTTCCTGAAGCAGGCGACGTTCGCCACTCTCTGCGATCTGCTGAACGATAACGGGTGTCGTTTCCCTACGCAGCAAGTTCACTGCACCACATTCTTCAATCTTGGGTTCAGCGATCCATAGTTCCCCCTTGTCTGGACCCCAAGCGCCGATGTAAATGGCTGCTTCGGCATTCTCCAATGAATTGAAGGTGATGTGGTGTTCTCGCCAATCTTGGGTAGGTTTCGTGCCCAAGTTGGTGTGGCTAAGGCTCCGTCCATTTCCTGTGAGCACTTTGATTTCCACAGGCGTATTGAATCCATCGGTCTTTACCTGAATCGAGACATGATAGTGGCGGTTGGGCTTGAGTTTTAGCTTCTTCGATAAACGAACGTTGTCGGAATGAGGTGGCTTGGAATGGAGGACATTGTCTTCCAGCTTCAATGAATCGTCGACGAAGGTCCATTTGTTTCGATCCGCGAGACTGGGAAGGCCAGATTCCAATTCTGA
>JBILTA010000049.1:0-14854 GCA_044371785.1 Pirellulaceae bacterium
CGTCCACTCCTGTGGCGGCCGCCGTCCTACAGACGGCCCCAATATTGCCGGGTTTCTCGACGCCATCTAGCACAAGAATCAGCGGGGCTGAACTCAAGTTAAGCCGATTCCAATTGCAGTCTGGAAGCTTGGCTACAGCCACCATCCCCTCATTTCTATCACCATACTGAAGTCGCTCGAGTACTTCAGCTGTCGCGGGTTGAGTGACTCCAACCGACGACTTACCTCGAACATTTTCGGATAACCAACGCTCGACATCGACCCTCTCAGGATCAAACCACAACTCAACAATCTCGATTCCGCCCAGAATGGCTTGCAGTATCTCTCGTTGTCCATCCACTAACACCAGGCGTTCGCGCTTACGATGCTTCGCGTCATGAAGCTTCGCTAACGCTTTTAAGCGACTATTCTGTAGGCTAGTGATCAAGGGTGCCATGCGCATAAAAAAATGTGGCTGAATCTTATCCCAACATTGAAAATGAGCTGCCACGGATCTCGATCGGAAAGTCGTTGTCCCGCGACTTGAAAGAGCGATCGTAGCAAATTCTCAATTTTGGTTTAGAAGTTTCAGCCACATTCCCGGAGAGTTTTCGGAAAAAATGAGGATCAGGTTGCTTCGGTACCCGTGGAGCTATCGCGAAGAAGCGTATCAGATACACCATCCAGAAAGCTCATTAGAGCCTTGCTACGGTAAGGTTGCTGTAACTTGCGAACCGCTTTGCTTTCGATTTGACGAACGCGTTCGCGGGTCACCGAGAAGATTCGACCAACTTCTTCCAAGGTGTACGCATAACCGTCAGCCAAACCGTAACGCAGACGAAGAATTTCACGTTCGCGATAGTTCAAAGTTTGCATTGCTTCTTGGATATGGAACTTTAGAGCTTCTTGGTTGGTTTCATAGAGGGGATCATCGTCGCGATAATCTTCCAGGAATTCACCAAAGTAGCTGTCATCAAAATCACCAACAGGCTGGTCTAATGACAAAGGCTGACGAGCCATCTTCATCACCACTCGTGCATCATCGAGTGTCAAGCCTGCGCGAGTTGCAGTTTCCTCAACGGTAGGCTCGCGTCCCAATTCCTGAACCAATTCGCGTGTTACCAAGCGAACCTTCGACATCGTATCGATCATATGAACGGGTACGCGAATGGTACGGCTTTGATCGGCAATTGCTCGAGTGATCGCTTGACGAATCCACCAAGTTGCATAGGTCGAAAACTTGAATCCACGAGCATACTCGAATTTATCCACTGCTCGCATCAAGCCTGTGTTACCTTCTTGAATCAAGTCCAAGAAGCTCAAACCGCGATTGCGGTATTTCTTAGCAATCGACACAACCAACCGAAGGTTACCAGCCGACAATTCACGTTTTGCAGCATCATACTGTTGACGATGCATGTCGGTTCGCTCGATGCGACGACGCAAAGTAGCTGGACTTTCGTAGGTGATTCGCATCAAGTAATGCAATTCTTCGCAAGTCTTGTGGTATTGCTCAGAGTTATTCTGATGCTCTGGGTTATTTTTGAGAGCCAACAACTCTTGCATACGAACGTTAATGTCCTGCAGTTTTTCAAACAAGGGCTGCAGACGGTTGGTTCGCAAGTTCATTTCTTCAATCAGGCGTACTGCTTTGTTGCGACGACGTACCAATCGCTTCCAAGCAGCTTTGCGGTTCTCTGAAGATTCTCGCTTGTTGATAGCAACATAAAAATCTTTGTGATTCTTGGCCAACAATGCTCGCAAGGTAGAAACGTTTGGTCCGATGCGACGCATTACGTTTTTCTTCTCAGCGGTGTTGGTTACGCTGACTTCGATAGTGCGATCTAAGCGAAGTTTGTTATCTCGAACCAATTCGAGCAAGCGGGTTGCACCTTGCAACATAAAATCACTGGCCAACATCCAATGACGATAAAAGGAGCGAGTTCGTTCGATGTTCTGAGCAAAGCTGATCTCTTCGTTGCGGCTCAGCAATGGGATTTGGCCCATTTGCATCAAGTACATGCGAACCGGATCATCGGTTGCATCGCTGTCGTCATCAGCTTCCTCTTCCTCAGTATTTAGTTCCTCATCTGTGGGAACCTCTTCTACTTCGTCTTCTTCACCGGTGTAGATTCCACTGGACAGGTAGGTACCTTCAAGTTCTAAAGCGTCACCGCCTATTTGCAATTCCACCGAATCTAGATCATCATGAATTTCGCGTCGGGTAGATTTCTTAGCCATGGCAACCTCTTTCACGTCATACAATAGCGGTGATTGATGAGCAAGCTATCAAGCTTCGTTTCCGAAGCGTTAGAGCTTGTCGCGGGACGAATGAGGTTTACTGCAACTGCGGTACCTACTCGGCAACCACTTGGGGAAATATCGCCATAAAGCGTTTCACAGAAACAGCTTACAACTATCGAGCAAAATTGACGGCGTTTTTTTTGGGCGAACATTGGCAACATTTTGTGTGGTGACGCGAGAAAAACGTTGCTTTTTGGCAACAAGCGTTACACTTCAAGAACAGGATTAGATGACTTTGTTGCCGATTGGTTCCACTTTGACGCCATCATGCCAACTGATAACTTACATTGGCTCGACCAGCCTGAACTGATTCATCGCTGGCTGAAGCAACTCGGGATTGAGGATACGGTTCGGGGTGAAACCAACCTGCAACGCATTGTACGCAGCGGACTCACTCCCGACTTGCAATTTTTTCTGGTCAAGGCTCTCGAACGCCACCTTCCTGAGACCGGTGACCCCAGCGCGGTACTCAATAATTTAGACCGCTTTTTCGAAACCTCTCGTTCCCCTCAATCACTTGTTTCACTCTTTGAAAGGGATGCCGACTCACTCCCCACCCTCTTGCGTATTTTTTCTGTCAGTCAGTTCCTTGCCGATCAGCTGATCTCTGACCCAGAATCTTTTGATTTTCTTCGGCTTACCGAAGGCCAAGCCGTTCCTCGCGATCGTCTTTTAGACGAACTGGTCAGCGAAGTTATGGCGATTACTGATGAAGCACAGATGATGCGTGCCCTGCGGCATTGCCGTCAACGCGAATTACTCCGCATCGCCTACGGTGACTTTATTGGACACCACTCTTTGGAAGTTGTCACGGAACAACTCTCTTTTCTGGCTGAAGCATTGACCGAAGCCGCTTTGTTATGGGTTCGACGAGAACGGGAGAAAAGGAAGCACGAACCACGGCATGCCGATGGTAGCCCGATCAAGTTCTCGATACTTGCCCTTGGCAAATTGGGCGGTACAGAACTCAACTACTCCAGTGACATCGATCTGATTTTCCTTGCCGACTTCGATGAAGCTGAAGTGAATCGACATTCGGCAGCCACCGAGTATTTTGAACGACTTGCCACTCAACTCATCAAGGTCATCAACGACAAATCGGCTCACGGTCGTGTTTATCGCGTCGATATGCGACTTCGCCCTTTAGGGTCTGACGGCGCTTTGGTCTGTAGTCCCCAAGCGGCCCTCAATTACTATGAAAACCTTGGTAGAACTTGGGAACGTCAAGCGTACTTGAAAGCACGTGTCATCGCCGGTGATCGAGAGCTTGGCGAAAAGTTTCTCGAGCAAATGCAACCTTGGATTTTCCGTCGATACCTCAACCGCGCAGATATCGTTGGCATTGGTTCATTAAAACGCCGTATCGAGAAACGTTCGCAATCTCATTTCGCTGTACTCGATGTTAAGCTGGGGCCTGGCGGAATCCGTGATATCGAATTTGTCGTTCAGTTTTTACAATTACTACACAGCGGTGATCTCAAATCCATCCGTAGTGGTAATACACTTCAAGCGATCAGCAAGCTCGCGGATAGTGGGATACTCAACTTGCAAGAAAGCTCAATTATCGATGATGGCTATCGACTTTTGCGACGTGTTGAGCATTACCTCCAAATTATGTTTGATCTCCAGACGCACTCACTGCCAGATACGCCCGATGAACTTCGCAAACTTGCTCTTCGCATGGACTTTCGTGATCAGCCAGCACAACCTGCCGAGAGCCAGTTAAGACAATTGCTCGAAGAAAAGACAAGCCGGATTCGCCGCATTGTTGACCATTTGTTGCATCGAGCCTTTACCGACCAAGCTATTTATGCGGACGAATCGGACCTTATCTTGGAACCGGCTCCATCGCCGGAAGTGATTGAACGAGTTTTAGCAAAACATGCGTTTAGCAAACCGGAGGAAGCATATCATCTTTTGATGGATCTCTCCAAAGAAAGCGTCTCATTTTTGTCCCATCGCCGCTGCAGGCATTTTCTAGCCGCCATCGCTCCACAATTGCTGGCCAGTATCGCCCGTACTCCCTTTCCAGATCGCACTCTCGCCCAACTTGCCAATGTAAGTGACAGCCTCGGAGGCAAAGCGGTTCTGTGGGAATTGTTCAGCTTCAATCCACCTTCCATGCAACTTTACGTGCGACTTTGCGCATGTAGTCCCTACCTGGTAGAACTGCTGACAGGCAATCCGGGAATGATCGATGAGTTGCTCGATTCGTTGTTGCTTGATCGCTTGCCCCAATACACAGAGTTAGCAGCGGAACTCAACGAGCTCTGCCGGAACGCAGATGACATTGAACCAATTTTGTTGAGCTTTCGCAATTTCAATCACCTGCGGGTAGGTGTCCGCGATATCTTAGGAAAAGAGAGTATTGTCAATACACATGCCACCTTGTCGGATATCGCCGAAATTTGCTTACGACAAGTAATACAGCATGAATACCGCCGCTTGATTCGACGCTTTGGTGTGCCAATGCTCGAATCCGGTCAACGTGCCGGTCAGATATGTGACTTTTGCATAGTCGCTTTAGGAAAACTGGGTGGTCGAGAACCCAATTACCATAGCGATCTAGATGTTTTGTTTCTGTTTGAAGGGGATGGGCATACCCAAAACTCCCAACCGGGCTCGCGCTTTGAGCCAACTACCAATCGACATTTCTATAATCAACTCAGCCAACGGGTGATTCAGTCCGTCTCGAAGATAACTCCCTGGGGAAGACTTTACGAGATTGATGCCCGACTTCGTCCTACAGGCCAAAGCGGTCAACTCGCCATCGCCGTCGATGACCTCACCAGTTATTTCGATGAAGGGCAGGGGCAACTCTGGGAACGACAAGCTCTCTGTAAAGCCCGCCCTATCTACGGAGGCGAATCGATTCGTCACGCCGCTATGAATGCCATTTCTAATATCATTCAAAGCGTCAAATGGACCAGGCAAACTGCGACAGAGATTTACGCTATGCGTCTTCGCCTGCAACAAACGGCATCAACTCAAAACTTAAAAAGAGGAGAAGGTGGAACGCTCGATATCGAATTCATTATTCAAGCGTTACAAATCAAATTGGCTTCGTCGCATCCACATATCATTCGCTCAGGAACACTAGCTTCGCTAGACCCCTTGGTAGCCGCTGGTGCTTTGGCCTCCGAGCAAGCTTGGCTCCTAGATGAAGGCTATCGCTTTCTCCGGGGCATCGAATCCGCATTGCGATTAATGAACACAGTTGCACGTCACGACTTCCCGACCGATCCCAATGAACTTCGATCTCTGGAGTTCCTTCTTGGGGTCCATGATTCCGTACCAATCGCCGAGCGATGCCAATCCATTCGCCAGCGGAATCGTCTTTTGCTCAACGATATATTCGCTCAACTTCGTGCGGAATAACCGATACAATCGATAAATCCAATTCAAGTGCATTTTGTTCGCTCGCATTCGATCCAAAATCAAGGATCCTTGAGAATCCATGTACTAGTCTTCCCATTAGCGAAGATAGGCGAACTTGATAAGCTTCGTCAAACTGGATTCAAGGTGGCTTGATATGTCGGACACAGCTCCAATCGAAACAACAAATCTCCATTCGATCCTTCCCATCGTTCCACCGCGCATCGATACAACTTCCAATGTAACTCCACCTAAACCTCTGGCTCATGCCAAAGTTCTTCACATTATCAATGGCGAATTTTTCTCCGGAGCAGAACGGGTTCAACAAGGACTCGGCAAACGATTGGACGAATTTGGGTTTCAAGCAGATTTCGCCTGCTTGAAGTCTGGGAAATTTTTAGAAGCCTGCGATTTACCACCTAATCGAGTTTTTGAATTTCCCATGAACTCGCGTCGCGACTTCTCCGTCGTGCCACGTCTGACCAAATTCGTTCTACAGGGAAACTATCAGATTCTGCATGCACACACACCTCGTTCCGCGATGATCACCGCCATGATCGCCAAACGGACCGCCAGTCCTTGGGCCTATCATGTGCATAGCCCGACATCACGCGACAGCACCCGTCGTTGGATCAATTGCCTCAACGCCTGGACGGAAAGGCTCGCGTTGTTTTCGTGCCATCAGTTGATTACCGTCTCAGATAGCCTCAACGCTGAAATGCGTCGCAAAGGTTGGGAAGCCCAACGTGTTGCTACCATACATAATGGCGTGGAACCATTACCGGCCATACCATGGGAAACTCGACTTCCAACCGCTCCGTGGCGATTAGGAATGGTCGCTTTGATGCGACCTCGTAAAGGGGTCGAAGTGTTACTCGAAGCTCTTTATATCTTATCAACTCGACGTGAAGATATTCGGCTTGAACTGGTAGGCAGCTTCGAAACCATTCACTATCAAGAACAAATCGAAATGCTCGTACGGCGTTGGAATTTGACGAATATTGTTCAATTCAGCGGCTTTACCCGCGATGTGCCCGCCAGATTGCAAAATCTCGATGCCTTGGTATTACCAAGCTTATTTGGTGAAGGTTTACCGATGGTGGTCCTTGAGGCCATGGCTGCTGGTGTCCCTGTTATCGCTACTTCAGTGGAGGGAACTCCAGAAGCCGTACGTGATGGCATAGATGGATTTTTGGCGAAGCCTAAAAACGCGGGCGAGTTGGCCGCCAAGATTGATATGCTATGCTCCGATCGTGAACAATGGGAATTGATGGGACGTTCTGCACGCGAACGACAACGCACGTTATTCACCACTGCCCATATGGCCAAACGCGTCGCTGAAGTCTATCGAAATCTCCTCGATAAAGCCGAGAAATCTTAAGTGGTTGCCTCACTAGTCCATTGTTCTCCTGACTCCTAGTGGCTTCGCTTCACTTATTCCTTTGCTAGTCCCAACCAATCATTCAGCGGTCTCGCGATATGCCTTGCATCACCGTTGTAAAACGCACCGCAAGGTTTGGCCCAGCGAGTCGCATTGGCAATGACCTGCAAGACCTCGCGTTGGTGAAAGATGGGGTAGGTTTCGTGCCCTGGTCGAAAATAGAAAATCTTTCCTTTGCCACGATGAAACGTACAACCACTACGAAATACTTCTCCCCCTTGAAACCAACTGATGAAAATCAATTCATCAGGTTCTGGAATATCGAAATGCTCCCCATACATTTCGGCCGCTGGAATCTCAAAGTACTCTGCGTTTAAACCATCGGTAATCGGATGCCCAGGTTTAACGATCCACAGTCGTTCGAGCTCGCCCGCTTCTCGCCAACGTAGCATACAGCCCGTCCCCATCAACCGTCTAAAGATCTTTGATGCATGGCCAGAATGCAACACAATCAGTCCCATTCCGTTCAATACACGTTGCTGGACCCGCTCTACAATCTCGTCATTTACTTGAGCGTGTGCCAAGTGCCCCCACCATAACAAAACGTCTGTCTGATTTAGCCGTTCGTTACTCAAGCCATGCTCGGGCTCATCGAGCGTCGCTGTTGTAATTTCGACTTCTCCATTCGAGAAAAATGGCCGCAAATTTTGCTGAAGCGTCTTGTGAATTCCCTGAGGATAGATTCTGGTGACAACGGGATTCTGACGCTCGTGAAGAAACTCATTCCATATTGTAATTTTTAACATTGAACTATCCTCGAGTTTCGCAAATCTTCCCAGCAAACTTTGGAAACGACATTGTATACATCTTGATGGTTGCGTGGGCCCAAACAAGGGCGAACCGTCCCTCTATCCATCAGAGGCCCCACATACTTCCGTTAATTTTTCTAATGCCATCTTTAAAGGACCGTAAACCGTTGTAGATTGATTTCCATAGTACCTGGCCCTATTCGCTTTCCGTAGAACCATTGACACCATGAATCTGTTCCAATTATCGCGTGTTGTTCGGTACTTCCTTGCGGCTACCGCCACGGTGAGTTTTTCGATTGGTTTGCCAGCGGACGAATCACTTGTACCCGCTAAACCTGAAAACTCAATTCGCGTTGCGACTTTCAATACCGCTTTCAGCCGAGACCAAGCAGGCGCATTGCTTAAAGAACTCCAAAGCAACAGCCAACAAGCAAAAAGGATAGCGGACGTCCTTCGCACCGTCAGACCCGATATCGTATTGCTCAACGAATTCGATTACTCTGCAGACAACGCTGCAATTCAATTGTTTCTTAACAAGTATCTTGCCGCAGAATCGGGTATGGGCGAACCCCTTCGCTACCAAGCTTTTTTTGCAGCCCCTGTAAACACTGGCGAGCCAAGCGGTTTGGACTTGGATCGCAATGGTAAGCTCAACGACCCTAACGATGCCTTTGGATTCGGACGATATCCAGGCCACTACGGTATGGTCTTGTTGAGCATGTATCCGATTGAACAAGATTCTGTTCGAACCTTTCAGAACTTTCTCTGGCATTCTCTCCCCAATGCGGATCGGCCGATGGATCCAACAAACAAGCAGAGCTATTACAGTGATGAAGTTTGGAAGCGGCTACGGCTTTCCTCAAAGAGCCATTGGGATGTCCCCATCAAGACGCCGAAAGGCATTTTGCATCTTCTCTGTAGCCACCCAACACCACCAGCGTTTGATGGCCCCGAAGATCGCAATGGCAAACGCAATCATGACGAGATTCGATTGTGGAAAGAGTACATTGAAAATCCAACTGCCACATTTCTCATCGACGATCAAGGCCAGCAAGGAGGCCTATCAACACAAAGCTCTTTTGTTATCGTAGGCGACTTGAATGCTGATCCCCTGGACGGTGACGATCAGGGTAAAGCCATTCGGCAATTGCTCGAATCTATGCGAATTCAGGCAACACCCACTCCGGCAGCCCCAGGTGGCAGAGAAGCGGCATTAGTTCAAGGCAACAAGAATAAAACTCATCGCGGAAATCCTGAAACGGACACCAGCGATTTTAATGATCGTGCACCGGGAAACTTACGTGTCGATTATGTCCTTCCCTCCGCTACGCTTACCCCCGTTCAAACGGGTGTTTTTTGGCCTTCCCAAGAACAAATTAAATCGATCGATCCAGAGTGGCTTGAGGCCTCCGATCATCGCTTGGTTTGGATTGATATCAACCAGAAATCAGAGTAGCCGATTTGCCTTCGAGAGGGACACTGCCTACTATTTTGTCGGAAGCAATCCAAACGCGAAAACTCCCAATCACGGGGGTTCCAATTCTAACGCGTTTGCCGTGCACGATGCACACTTAGTGAAGCGTTCCTGACGCAGAACTTCGCTCGAGAACTTTGGCGATGCTAAGCCATTTTGGGCGAGTTTGTCCCCGAGTCGTATCATGATCCGTCCAGCCCGCGTTTCGAAACCCTGCGGCATAGACGTTTCCTACGGTTCGCGAACTACAACTCGCACATTCGAAAAGGTCGAGTTCATGTTGTGCGGGCTGTAGCAAATGATCCACAAAAATCATTTTACGCTTTCTTTGACCATGCACTTATCGTGACCTATATTCCCCTGGGATCAAAGTGCGGGAGCACTTTCCTTATTCTTTCCAGGGTGCTCAACACTTTTACGACCATGATGTATGGACCAAACGGTGTGAGCCCATTTTCCTTCCTGCCGATAGCGGAAAGATTGGTTGCATGACTCGGAGTCAACGACACTGGATGTATTGCTTTGCCCTGCTCGCGTTGCTGAGCATGGCTCCAGGCCCAATTGCACGGGCTCAAGAAGGACGATTCAGCCCTTCGGACCAGATCGCTGCGTCTGAAGTTCTCCAACAAGGTATGCAGTTGGAGCAAGATCGTCGCTGGAGTGAAGCGATTCATCTATACGAAAAAGCCAGCAAGAAGTTTCCACAAGATAGCGACCTTCGTCGTCGTTTACTGATTTCACGCATCCATTTCGACGTCACCCGCCGTTATCGAGATGTTACCTATCGTGAATCGGTTGAACATTTGTCGCAAACCCAAGCCGCCGATCTCTACTTAGAAATCTTGGCGAAGCTGGAAGCCAATTATGTGGATCCACTCAATCTTAATGAAGTACTTCGAAATGGCACGGCCTTCTTAGAAGTCGCTTTGACCGAGCCCGTATTCTTGGCTGAACATCTACCCAATGCGTCCCCTGAACAGGTTGAGCAATTCCGGTTGGCCATCCATCGCGATGTCTTAGGCCGCGAAGTCGCCAATCGCTTTGAAGCTCGTCAACTTGTCTTGCACGTCGCAAAGAAAGCAGAAGAAACGATTGGGCTGAAATCAACTGCCACTATCTATGAATATGTATGCGGAGCCGTCGGTCTACTCGATCCCTACTCAGGCTTTTTGACCGAAGGCGAATTGCTGGAAATGACGTCACAGATAGAGGGTAACTTTGTGGGACTTGGTGTTGAACTACGTCCACAAGGTCAACGCCTCAATGTCGTAAGCGTTATTCGTGGCGGTCCAGCCGCCTCGGCTGGTATCCAAGCGGACGATGAAATTTTGGAAGTCGATGGCATCACTACTGCCGCAACCAGTGCTGATCATGTTGCCGACCTGCTGCGTGGTCCTGAAGGTAGCACCGTTTCGCTGAAACTCATGCGTGGCGAAACAGCCATCCCCATGAACGTTGTTCGCAAACGAGTAGACGTACCTAGCGTGGAAGCTATTCACCTGATTGACGCTCAACAAGGCGTCGGCTATTTCAGAATCACCAACTTCCAAAAAACTACTGACGAAGAAATTGATCGAGCGTTGTGGGATTTACAGAAGCAAGGCATGCGACGGTTGATCATCGACCTGCGTGGCAACCCCGGTGGCCTGCTCGAAACATCGGTTCGGGTTGCAGACAAGTTCATCCCAGAAGGCCTAATTGTTTCGACTCGTGGACGAAACGGAATTGAAAACAAAAACTTCACTGCTCATCGAGCTGGCACATGGCAAATGCCTCTCTATGTGCTGATCGATGGTGACAGTGCAAGTGCCAGTGAAATATTTGCAGGTGCAATTCGTGACCATCGTCGCGGTTTATTGATCGGTACCACGACCTACGGCAAAGGTAGTGTACAGGGTCTCTACAATACCGATGTCGTTCGGTCAGGTTTAAGGCTAACCGTGTCGAAGTTCTACTCCCCTAAGGGAACGCCAATCGCCCAATTGGGTGTCGGGCCTGACATCAAGGTAGAGTCAGATCGCTATGTAATGGCTCGCCCCATCATCGATGAGACTGGACGAGAGATCATCAATCCCACCACGGCTCCGAGCGATAAAATCCTGCAAACGGCCCTAGAACAAGCTCGTGCGGGTCAACTCCCAGCAGGCCATCGCTAGAAGTCGCCAAAATTGGTAAACTGTGGAGAGAAGATCCATCCTCTACTTCGCTCCACAGTTTACTTAAATTGAGCTAACTCGATGGCCCCGACGCCGACTCCATCTCCTACCGATCGTGCCGTTGAATCTGACTCCTTGTCGGCTGCATCAGCTAAAGTGGCGCCTTCTGACAAAGTTGTCAATGTACCTAACGCATTGTCGGCTGCTAGATTCATTATCGCCATCTTTGTCTGCTGGTGGATCGAACAGCAGTGGTATCTTGCAGCGCTCATCGGATTTGTAATCGCAGTATCCACCGACTGGATCGACGGTTGGTGGGCGAGAAAATACAACCAAGTCACCAAGGTCGGTCGCATTCTCGATCCCTTCGTCGACAAGATCATCATCTGCGGAACGATGATCGGCTTGGTTGGCCAACCCGATAGCGGCCTGGCACCTTGGATCGCAACCGTGGTTGTCGGACGTGAACTGTTAGTCACCAGCCTCCGCGGCATGATCGAAGGCAAAGGAGGTGACTTCAGTGCCAAACAACTCGGCAAATGGAAAATGGTTCTGCAATGCGCTGCTGTCATAGCCTGCCTATTGACACTCATCTACCAAAAAGAAGCGTTTCCTTGGATGCTCTGGGGAAGATTCGTTTCCATTTGGGGCGCTGTCATCCTGACCATCGTCTCGGGAGTCGAATACATGATCTTAGCCGCCCGCAGCAGTAAATCATAAATCAACGAGTCTCAGCCCCGTGAATGAAACCACTCCCGAAGTCTCTCCCCTTTTGATCCTGTTTGGCCTATTCATCATGATGTTGATGTTTGGCTCATTCCTTGGCTGGATCTCTGCCATCACGTGGCTGCGCATGGGTGGTAAATCGATCCCGGTTGAACCTCGCCGACCTGCCCCCTGGGGACTCATTCATTTCGTTGGCATCTTTGTTCTCTTTATCGTCATCGGCGGCATTACGATACGCTTGTTTGATACGTTGGTCTTCAATCCGTTTATCGCCCAATACCCAGAAGATCAACAAGATGGGTTGCGAAAGATGGGGCACATGTTTTCAGGTAGCTTCTCGCAGATCATAACCATGATCGTTGCGTCCTTCATGATCGTATTCTCAACGCGCGCAACCGCGGCCGATCTCGGTTGGTCACTGAAACATATCGGCTACGACATTGTCATTGGCTTAGGAGCGTCCATTCTCTTTCTCCCCATCATCCAAGTGATCATGGCAAGCCTTGTTTATCTTCTGGATCAAAAGTATGACCATCCGCTGCTCGAAGCTCTGAGCTCTGGGCCGGTTCTATTGATGTATAGCGGTGCTTTTTTCGCAGCGGTTATCGCTGCCCCCATTACCGAAGAATTTCTCTTTCGCGTCATCCTGCAAGGCCTGCTTGAAGCGAATGCTACGTCCAACTTCTCTTGGCAGCGTTTAATTCTTGGTGACATGCTCGGCGAACCTCAACTTCCCGTCGACGGAACGACTTCGCAGGTCCACTCGGATAATCCCTCACCCTATCGCCCCCCTACACAAAGCGTCGGTCTCAGTGGCTTCAATGAAGTAACCAACTCCGCCGCTCAAAACTCAACCAATACCTTTGTCGATCCTGTCCCAAAAGAAAGTTCTTACCAAGCGGATCCGCGAACTTCCGTTCCCATGTGGCCACTATTCGTTTCTGGCACGCTCTTCGGACTAGCTCATGCGGAATACGGCCCCAGCTGGATTCCGCTCATCCTCATGGGCTTAGTCTTGGGCTATCTCTATCGATGCACGCATCGCATCTGGGCCTGCTGGATCGTACACATTTCGCTGAATGCCATTTCCATGATTGGCTTTGGCCTACAGTTGCTATCGGGCAACCCAATTTCCACCATCTGGCAGTGGCTAGGTTACTGATTGAATCACGCCACACGTCGAATTGCCGAGTTGGCCTGCCGAGATTTATCGACTTTGCGAATTCGTGCGCAGGGATCTAGCGGTTCGGCATTACGTTGAGAAACGCTATCCGACTTTTGGATAGCCGCAGCAGCTAAGTGACCACCAAAAGCGACCGACATTTTGATCGCACGATCTACAGAAGAAACGATCCCTTCATTCGCCAAACAGTCGATATCACCAATCGGCTCACGCTCGACCAAATTTCGAGTTCCTGGTCGATAACCATCTCGCATCGCCATGAGCGTCGTTGCTAATTCCAAACTGCCTGCTGCATTGATGGTGTGCCCGATCATACCTTTCACAGAACTTACAGCCAAATGGCTTGGAGACGAGCCGAACACAGTGGTTACGGCAGAAAGCTCATTACGATCATTTTGCTCGGTTCCCGTCCCATGAGCGTTAATGTAATCGACGCCTCCAGGCTGCCAACACGCCCGACGCAATAAGCTATTCAAGAGACGCGTCAGTGGAGCTCCACTTTCATCGAGACTTGTGACATGCGCTGCTTCGGCGAACAACTGAGTGGCGACGATTTCACCATAGATTTTCGCACCTCGTCGCTTGGCATCGGCAGTGCGTTCCAACACCAACATCGCAGAACCTTCGCCGAGCACGAAGCCGTTTCGGTTGCGATCAAAGGGCTTACAGGCCGCCCCCGGAAAATCACCTGGTGGTGCCAGAACGCCCATCCGCTGGAATGCTGCCAACAACAGTGGCTGCACCGCATCCATACCACCGGCCAAAATATAGTCGCATTGCTGATCGAATAATTGCCGCGCTGCCATGATTACGCTGATCAAACTTGACGCACATGCGGTCGAGTGGCAAAGCCTAGGGCCGCCTAGTTGATACCGTTCCGCGATTCGAGAGCAGCCCGTGCTAGGTAGCCAACTTTTCCACCAAGTCTCACTCGGCTCTGCGAGTTGCAGAACTTGGTCGTTGATGAATTGTGTATCGCCAAAATGAGCCGACACCGCTATCGCGAACCGCGAACGGTCGATGGACTCAAGATCCAAATTGCAATCAGCGAGAGCTTCCCCGGATGCAGACATCGCCATGGCGATAGCTCGCTCGCTACAGGGGGCCTTAGGGTCAATCCAATCGCAATACGCAACTGGCAGATCGAGACCATGTATACCGGCGATATCATGATGCAACTTGCAGCCTTGCTCACCTCGCTGCAACGCCTTCCACATTTCTTCTCGATTGCGACCAATCGATGAGACCATACCGATGCCAGTCACTGCGACGCTTAATGCATCGTCAGCTTCCTGCTCACCTGGATACAATCTCAAATGTTTCATGGCAAAAGTCCCCAACTTTGGATGGTTTGCTTTGTTAGCATAAATGATCGATCTGCGCCAACATCAGTCCCTGCTTCGAGTTACCATTCCGCTCGAAAAACTTTCGCAAAAAACGCTCTAGACACCAAACCAGAACGTGTGA
>JBILTA010000479.1:0-4719 GCA_044371785.1 Pirellulaceae bacterium
CAACAACGCGCATCGCGGTCATTTGTCTTTGCCGCGTTACTTCGTCGGACGAAAGGTCAATGCGAAAAATTTCCCCTTCCGGCCATTGATCAATCGAAACGTCGATGGTCGCTTGCGTTCGCGCACAAACCACACCTGATAGAAAACCTCCCTCGCCTGAGTCATCTGAAACCATCACAGGCGAGCCAAGTCGCATCCGGTTCCACGGAAGTGGCCGCCCGACTGAGCGTTTGGCAAAACGAATGATGTAACGGCCCCCCACACCAACCTTGCGGTCCGAAATCACCAAATCGATTAGCGTTTCGCCACTCTTCTCGACATCGCCACCTCCCTGCCGCCGTCGCCGTTCTGTCATGCGAAGCCGTTCAGCTTCCGATTCCATCGCTAGCCAACGCCGCAAACGCTCAAAATGTTCAGACTGATTGATAATCGTTCCATCTCCCCAGCGAATCACGTCTATTAAGTCGTAGGGAATTAGACCATAATCGATGCAAAGTGAAAGACGATCCCCTTCCCGTTGTTCCGAAATCATGTGGCTCAGTGCACTGCTGAATTCGATTCTGATTTACGGGGTGGTTCTGGTAATCGCTCTCCCCTGTTCGCTCATCGTTTCCGTCATGATGATGCGAACCTATCTTCCAGGCCGAAAGCTGATGGCGGCTTTAATGTTCTCCGCGGTCGCTATACCCGTGTATGTACAAGCGGGCGCATGGAACTCGATCTTTGGCCAATTCGGTTGGTGGACATTGACTCAAGTAGGCGCGATTCAAAACGGATGGGGCGGAGCTTTGGCGGTGGCGATTATACAAGCCGCATATGTGTTTCCATGGATCGTCCTATGCCTCTGCTTCGGTCTATCGTATTTGGATCAAAGTGCGGAAGAAAATGCTTGGCTCGACACTGGGACCACAAACACTTTACGTCGCGTTACGATTCCACATCTTGTGCCTTACCTTGCCTTAGCAATGATTGTCACCCTACTCTTGCTAAGTACCGATATGACGGTCACGAATTTGTATCGCGTCGATACGGTTACGGAAAGATTTTACCAGCAAGCCTCTACAGGTGAGATCGGCTGGAATGACATGGCAATGCCCATGCTGCAAGGTGTGGCGATGTTGTGTCTGGTTCTTTCGACTTACGCTGTCATTTGGCGAAGTCGTCGTTTGCCATTTTCGGCTAAGCCAATCAGCGAACGACAGCAATTTCGTGAATTGCGATTCATGATACCCAGGTCGCAAATGTTTATCTGGGGGAGTGTCGCTTGGTGTATCACGTTCTTTTGGATCGCGCTTCCCTTGCTAAGCTTAATTTGGAACGCAGGATGGCTGGCAACGGTTGCCCCAGATTCTAATCGAATCACTGGCTATTGGAGTCTTCAGCAACTTTTGGCAACCATTTGGAAAACGCCGTTCGAGTTTCACGCCGAGTTCTTGTGGTCGCTTTATCTCGGTATTTGCTCCGCTACATTTTGGCTTAGTATCGCAGTTACACTTTCATTTATGTTGCCGAGTAAATCTTGGTGGAATCGAGGTGTCCTGTTGTGTCTAGGTGTACTCGTTTTCGTCCCAGGCCCCTTGGCTGGCCTGGCAACGATATATGTTTGGAATCGCACGTGGCCCACCGCGATCGGCTGGCTCTACGATAACACGCTGATCGGTCCCATATTCGCCCTCGGAGTCCGTATGCTTCCTTTGGCTCTGTTCGCGGTAATGCTAATTCGTTCACGACTACCCACACATACACAAGAGGTAGCACGGCTCGAAGGTATATCAACAAGAAAGCTTTGGTTAAGTTGGTATTCCAGGAACCTGCGGTCACTGCTTAGCCTTTGGATCTTGTTGTTTTTGCTGAGCGTAGCAGATTTATCAGCGGTTCTTTTGGTTTTACCGCCCGGAGTTACCCCCATTTCCTCGCGAATCTTCGAATTGCTACATTACGGCGTTCGCTACCAAGAATCGGGCGTTTGCTTGATAATCTCTTTGTTTTCCGTAATCGGAGCAGCTGGTATATATTTCCTAAGTGTCCGACCTATGGCCGCAGAGCAAATTATCTCCCGAGAATTGTCGTCACCTATCGAATCGCTGAAGTAACTTGGCAATAATACATCAGCATGATGCAGACCCCCTTTTGCTCTTTTCTATGATTTGTCGGTGGTACTCGAACTCGCTTCAAAGCCCGAGATGGCAACAATGGTATGAGTTACGGTGGCCGATCAAAAGAAGGACAGCAATGTCGATGTTTTATCCTCATCCGCAGCGAGTCGCCACAATGATTGGAAAGCTCACTAGCTACTCAATTGTGGGTTTCGCTTGCGGAATCTTGTTTCTCAACGCAACAAGTGCCTCCGCAAGTTGCCAAGAGAAAGTCAATGCGGATGCTGCAGAAACCGAACAGGAATTCGTCGTACGCGAAGTGAAGTTTCGCGACGGAGAGCAACTGCGACAAGTGCTAGGCGAAGTTCTCGTCGAAGCCGTTGATGGAGGCATTCTGCTACAAGGCGCCGACGGACGCCAATGGGCTATTCAGCCCGAAGAAATCGAAAACACGAAAGATGTTTCTACTCCTCTAAAGCCAATGACTTTAGATGAAATGGAACAGGCGATGTTGGCCGAACTACCGGGCGGTTTTAACGCGCTGCGAACCGATCATTATTTGATCATGTACAATACTACCAAAGCCTACAGTCAATGGACGGGAAACCTTTTGGAACGTTTGTACAAAGCACATTTCGCATTTTGGAAAAAAAAGGGCGTTACGTTAGTCGAACCAAGGTTTCCACTCGTGGCCGTGATTTTTGATACGAAAGACGGATATAAGGAATATGCTTCCAAAGAATTGGGAGATGCCGTGGATGCCATCATTGGTTACTACCATTTGCAAAGCAATCGCATCACGATGTTCGATTTGACCGGTGTTGAGGGCCTCTTACCGAGCAACGCTAAAGTCTCTCGCAACGTTCTTCTTAATGAGGTCATGCGTCAGCCAGGAGCCGAACGAACCGTAGCAACTATCGTGCACGAAGCATTTCATCAATTGGCTTATAACACTGGCCTGCAGGTCCGCCTCGCGGATAATCCGTTCTGGGTTAGCGAAGGTTTAGCTGTCTATTTTGAATCGCCCGACTTTAGTTCATCCCAAGGCTGGAGCACTATCGGTAAAGTCAATCAATACAATCTACGCGAATTCTCGAACTATCTCCGGCAACGACCAGCCGATTCGTTGGTCACGCTTCTAAGCGATGATCAGCGATTTAGAAACTCGGCAACATCGACTGCCGCGTACGCTGAAGCTTGGGCTTTGAACTATTATCTACTTCGCCGACGTAGTAAGGAGTATGCGGAGTACTTGACTTATCTTTCCCAAAAGCCACCGCTGGGTCAAAGCGATCCCAAAGTCCGAGTCGAAGAATTCAAGAAGTTCTTCGGTGAAGATCTGCAAAAGTTTGATCAGCAGTTTTTGAATTACATCATCACGCAAGTGCGTTAATGTTATCAGCGTAGGCTTCTTTTCGGAACGACTGCCATGATAGGCAATCGCCAAAATAGTGTGTTGATGTATCGCTTTCTGGGAGGAGCTCTGCTTCTTGTATTGGGAATATCGGCTGCTGTATATCGGGCACGCCTAGTCACGGATCCAGGCGGTAATTGGTCATGGAATGGTTACCTGCTGTCTTCCAAACAAACTCAAGTTATACGATTACCTGTACGCAATTCGATCGCAATTGGCGACCCACTCTTTTTGGAAATCGCTCCAGGTGAGTATCAATTTGCAGGCGATGTTTACCATTTGGAAGTCAATGAAGCTGGCGAAAAAGTAGCCACCGCCTATTGGCGAAATTCCAGCCCGCGTCCGTTAAACGCGCAAGTGGATTATTACGAAACTCCTCGATCATTGGTCTGGATCGCTCGAACACTGTTGCCACCCGAAAAGAAAAAACGGGTTATCGACAAAATCATGACTCACTATAGATCCGAATCTCCCAAAATCAACGCCAAGCTAATGCCCGTGCTGCGAGACGTTTTCGAGAAATCGATCCCTGTTATTGAAAAAGCGGCGCTCGAGTATGTACGCAGTGAACGAGGTCGTGTTCAATCGCTTGGTCAAAAGTATCAAGAGACTTTAGTTCAGAAAAAGCTCATCCCCTTACTACGCCGCGATGTGATGCCTATCGTCGAAAAACACGCTACACCCGTAGTAGAAAATATCGGAGCTGAGTTATGGGACCGGGCGTCACTCTGGAGATTCGGATGGCGTTATGCCTATGACGTGTTACCGCTAACCAATCGGAATTTGGTGAAAGCAGAATGGCGGCGATTCGTTGAAGAGGAAGCGATTCCTGTCGTTGAATCACATTTTGATGAGTTCATTGATGTGCAAAAACGAATCATTGTCGAAACTACCTCGAATCCAGCTGTTCGCAAAGCGATTCAGGAATCCTTAGAAACGTTGGTTGACGATCCCGATTTACAAGAATTTCTTAGTGACGTGTTGCAACATGCGGTTGTCAACAACCAGGAGCTGCATCGAGTACTTCAAGAAGTAATGAGCAGCGAGAAAGCGACGCAGTTAGGATTGCAGTTCGAAGAAAGTTTGCAACCATTGGCTAACGAAATCGGAGTAGAACTTTTTGGAACAGATACCGAAGGCTTGACGCCTGAATTGGTTGCCGTTTTGCGGAGCCAGATACTGGGCAAAGATCAGCGTTGGTTGGTCGTG
>JBILTA010000050.1:0-14776 GCA_044371785.1 Pirellulaceae bacterium
GGAACCTTTGTGAGTTGAGCATTGAGGATGTGTAGTCGCTGGTAGCCGATCAGGAGCAGAACCTCCTGCTCAGGGCATAAGGCGACCCACTCACTAGTCAGCTAATGCATGAATCGTATTGTGCAACACGCCGCGCACTAACTTGCCCGTTTGATCACGAAACTCATATCGAATTTCCATACACCAAGTTGGAGCGATACCTGGGACAGTTAGGGACAGTTCTTTGCCATCCTCACTTAACTTGGCAGATGTAACTTCAAGTTCGTGCTCATCGTAATGCTCAGAACCATAATTCGCAGTTCGCTTCAAAGACCAGACCTTGATGTGCACATTCTTAGGGTCGATGGATTTAGGATCCAGGGCATCCGTAAAATGCAATCGCAAACCATCTTTCTCTGCATGTAATTCAGTTGGTAAATTCATGGCCTTACCTGTTGCGCGTAAGCGATAAAGGCCTCCGGGCTCCGTAGCATTACCGGCCCAAGCAAACATTCCACACAAGTAAAGTGCTCCATCACTCTCTGCAAACCGTCCGCGCATCACTCCAGTTGGAAAATCGGCAATCGGCAAGGCGATCATGCCCCCCTGTACTCGTCCTTGCACTTTTTCATGTGGCACCACAAACACACGCCCATAACCATAAGACAAGTTGAGCAAGGATCCATTGAGTGCTCCCCACTTTGGACTTTTCACCCACAGCAATTCAGCTGGTGAACGATCAAACGCATTGGTGATCCAACATAATGGAGGCTCCATCGCTTCATCGCTACTATCCGTCACGGAATGGTACCCAAACATGTTGCCATAAAACTTAGTGGTCCCATCGTTGGGAATCGTGACCCAATTGATTCGGTTCTTCGGATTCCAAAATCCCTCTTGGTCGGTCACAACAAAGGAACCATCTGGGTTCAAGCACACGCCGTTGGCAGCTCGAAACCCCGTTGCCAAAATAGTTGTTTCATTGCCATCAGGTGAAACCTTGAGCAACGTCCCATGATGCGGAACAACGGCCTTTAAAGCATGTCGACCTGACTTCGCATAGTAGAAGTTCCCCTCTGCATCCACTTGCAGTCCCATCGCGAACTCATGGAAGTGCTCCGTCACTTGATGATCGTTATTAAAACACTCATAAAAGTCTATTTCTTCATCGCCATTCAGGTCATGCAAACGCGTCAATTGATCACGGCAAGTGACATAGATTTGTCCCGATACCACTTTCAAGCCCAAGGGCTGGAACATTCCGCTGGCAATTCTCTTCCAATGAATCTTCTTTTCTTCTTCGCTAATCTTTACCAGCCACACATCGCCATCCCATGTGCATACCGCCATGCGTCCATCTGGGAGAAAATCCAACCCGGTGAAACGCGTCAAGGCTAACCAAGGATTGTTTTGTGGGGCTATCAACGTATCTACAGCAAAGGCGTCACCTTCTTCCCCGACCTGCAGATCGGTAGTTACTCCGTCCCCAAATCTCTTGGGCCCCCCAGCAGTCCAAGGGGTCAAGTCGAAAGACGCCCCTTCAACCAATTCGGGCGTCTCATCTTTGGCGGCCCGCGCCATAACTGCGAAGCGTCGTTCCTCTTGTCCCGCAGGTATCTTGAGGCACAACATTCCATCTTGTTCAATCCAAGATAGGCCTTTGTTTTGTCCCACAACAGCAAGCGACCATGGTAAACCAAGCACCGGCTCGGACCGCTCCGCATTTTCAATGGTAACAACCTTCGCAGCCCCCAACGTACCAGCTGGAATTGCCACTGCTGAATTCTCAATGGCCCCATCCTGCAAATGCTCTGTGCGCCAACGTCCGAGTAGCGAATCGCCTAACTCTTGTTGATCCCACTTCCAACCTTTCGGCAATAGAGAAGCATACAACCGCACCTCCTCGATCACGCCGACCATTGGACTCGTCTCAGGAAAATTGGGGGCCGTAAAGCCAATTCGAACTACTGGAGATGACAATGAATCTTTGGGAGCCAATTCGCCACGACCGTCCTGCTTCCCATCGACATACAAAACGACTTGCCCTTTTTCACGATTCAAGTCGCACCGTACTTCATGCCACTGACCATCAGCCACTTTCGTGCGACCCGATACCGCTCCAACCCAACCGATGTCAAAACATAATTTTCCATCTTTAATAAACAACGTCTCACCGTTGGGAATCCACTTGGGTCCAACTTCAGTCCAAGCGGCAATCGTACCATCTTGTTTCGTCTTTACGCGGGCCACAAGCGATACCGATTGTTTAGCCAAATCGACTCCTTCCACCTTTTCAATCTGCAAGAAACTCGCTCCATCGAAAACGAATGGAAGTTCTTCTTTCTTGGCATCATTTGGCGGATTGTGTGGTGAAGCGACATTCCAGATCGCCATCACTTCAGCCCCCTGAGCCAAATCCCAAGAACCTGCCATACTTGACGGTGAGTCTGACATGGGAGTATCCATGACTCGCAACAGCAGTTCCGTTTCGCGTGGTCCTACTTGAAAATGACGCACCAACCACGGCTCACCATCTGGCGTCTTCGCCTCTTGCATCGTCGGATACTCAATGATCTTGGTCGAACCAACTTGGTACTTCAGTAGCACCTTTTGGTCATGGTAGTAGTATCCCAAAAACTTACCCCAAGACTTTGGCAAGGGACCGTAACGTTTACCATCTCTCCCTTCCACTCGTTCTTTATCTGACAATATCAACGAGCCAGGCTTTCCCCAGCCTGGCCCCGTTGAGTTGACGACTCTCACATCGCCCGAAACCTTAGGATGAATTTGATGTTCGCCGTTAAACTGAATGCCTCTCCAATCAATAAAAGGAGAATCATTTTTTCCTCTCAGTCGCCAGGTTGCAGCAAGCCGGAGAGTATCCGTATCAAACACACCCCAATGTTTCCCACGTGAGACTCCACCAGCTCCCTGATCAAGGCGGATGGCAATTCCCTTATAGGAAAAATTATCCTTCTCTCCTGGTATTTCATAGGTATGGATTAAACTGGGTCCATAATCCATCGCCACCCATGCTTCGATTTGACTCGCTTCTGGTCCTTTAGTATCGCCGACAGGTAACGAAGCTAAATAAGCGTCGTCCACTTCCTTGTATTGCGTTGGGTTATAGGGCTTAAGGTATCGCTCGCGAATGAAATGAATGACGTCGTACTTTTGTGAAGGGACCATCCAATTTTGTGCCACCATAAACCCGTATCCGTGCGTTAACGTGCGATACATCGAAAGTGGATCCGATCCATTCTTGAATTTCCCTTCTGCAAATCGCAAAGATGTCGGAAGCGAACCAGCCAGATCCTTCGTTCCATGGCAGTTTGCGCAAACTCGCGAATAAATGGCTTCGCCACGTTTCAATGCTCCGTCGTCCCAACTAGCCATCAAGCCTGCATGATCCAAATGCCGCTCATACTCAGGGACTCGTACAGCCAAAAGTGCAGCCGACGGTTTCAGTTCTATCGCTCGCGCACGACCACCAGTCCGCAATTCGAGCAAGTACTTCACCAAGTCCAAGAATTGCTGTTTTGTTTGAAGCGAGTTCATCAGGCCGGCAGGCATCATCGAAAATGGATTCTCTTTGACTCCTTCGATATCACCTTTTGCAATGACAATCATCTTTCCCGTAGGTGAAGCTTCACGTAGTTCAAACTTTTCAGCAGTCTCACTCATGACCATTCCTGTGATTGTCTCGCCGTCTGCAGTAGCCACAATGACGCTTCGATAACTTGTATCGATATATTTGGATGGGACGAGAATCGCTTCAATCAGTTCTACATCTGAAATAGAGCTGCCAGTGCGAGCTGTCGCTAACTGCGACAGATCTGGGCCAAGTACATTCCGACTCTCATCATCCGTATTATGGCACTGAACGCAGGTTGTGGTCGGCTGATGAAAGACTATGGCACCTCGCGATGCATCTCCCAATTCCAAGGCGGCCTTTATCAGGCTTTGCGGTGATTCATTGGTAAGCTCTGCTTCAAGTCCTTGAGCACTAATTCCCCTAACGATTAGGGTCGTCAGTATTAGGGCAACACCGACGCAACCAATCTGCTTGAGCATGTATAACTCGCTTCACTTACCTTCGTTCTAACCTAAGAAAACTCAGTTACTTTCTAGCACGTCTCTATTGTAGTTCACGCGATGATTTCCGAAATGACTTTACCATGGTCCATTTCAAGTCGTTTTCGTCCAGGAATCTCTAGTCTTCGGGAATCGAGACCCATTTGGTGCAGAATGGTAGCGTGGATGTCGGTCACATAATGCCGGTTCTCGACAGCATGAAATCCAATCTCATCGGTCGCTCCATGAACAACTCCACCCTTCACTCCACCACCTGCCATCCATACGGAAAATCCAAAGATATGATGGTCACGACCATCCGATCCTTGTGTTCCTGGGGTCCGTCCAAACTCGGTCGCGAAAACGACCAGGGTTTCGTCCAACAAACCGCGTCGATCAAGATCGATCAATAATCCCGCAATCGGCTTATCGACCGCGCGTGAATTATTCTCATGGTTTGCCTTCAAGCCACCATGAGCATCCCACGCACCAGCCCCGCCTCCTCCATGCTGAATCTGAATAAAACGTACTCCTCGTTCCACCAATCGACGTGATGCTAACAACTGCATACCAAAGGGCCGCGTATGGCCATCATCCAAACCATAAAGCGACTGTGTCTCGGCGGTTTCCTGAGAAAAATCTACCACATCCGGCACTGAGGTCTGCATACGAAAAGCGAGTTCATACGAAGCAATCCGCGCCGCCATCGCTTGATCATTGGGATACTCAGCTCCACGTAAGGCATTGAGTTCTTGTATCAGACTACTGCCGATGCGTTTCCCTTCAGCAGAAAATGGGCGTTCAGGTTTTCCGAAATCCAATGGAGAATTCGGATCGACTCTCAATGGAACCGCATCATGCTCTGGACCAAGATAATGCCCATCCTTCTTATTCCAATACTCGCGGAACCCCATCGAGATAAACTGTGGCAAATCCTCATTGAGACTCCCCAGCCCATAGTGCACCCAAGCTCCGAGTGTCGGAAAATCACCATCGTTCTGATGACGTCCGGAATGAAATTGAGTTTGGGCTCCATGATTGCTATCGGTTGTCCACATCGATCGCACGATCGCTAACTTATCAACCTGTGTGGCAATTTGAGGAAACCAATCACTCACCTCGATGCCACTGGCACCATGCTTTTTATAGCCGACTTGTAAGGGATACAGGGTGTTTCGCTGATTTCCGTTCCCATCAGGAACGACCAAACGTTCCAGGGCTAACTTCTTTGGGTCTTGTGCATCTGCGAACGGTGTTTCCGCAATCGTCTTGCCCGCATATTTCGTCAACATCGGCTTAGGATCAAAGCTCTCCATATGGCTCACGCCGCCATTCATAAAGAGCCAAATGACGCTCTTGGCTTTAGCAGGGAAATGTGGTTCCCCGGTAGGCGGCCGCCAAGTTTCGTCACTTCCGAAACCATCTCGCTGGAGCATTGCAGCCAAAGCCAAACTTCCGAAACCAAGCCCACAGTGATTAAGGAAACTGCGACGGCCTAATGGACTACGGTTCATGAATGATTCCTTCTCAATCTTACTCGACTTCATCACACATCCAACTTGCCTATCGCACCGTCACGAAATCATTGTGATTAATAAGCGTCCATACCAACATAACCCGATCGCGTTGTCCACTCCCAGCTCCCAAACCTTCATCGGGCAACTGTCGCCATTGTTCCATCGCTTTTTTGCAAACACTAATTTCTGATGAGGTAGCTCGCACTCCCAGCAATTGCTCGAAAGCTAAAAGAATAAAACCCTCTTCATCTTTAGCCACATTCATCAATCGAGCGGAAATGACCGGCGCAGCATCCAATACCAACTGACTATTGCTCAAAGCCAGCGCCTGTTGCGGAATGATATTCTGCTCACGACGATAACACTCCTTGACCATCGCTTCATCGAATGTCTGCAAAAACATGTTACGCTCGTTATTCGAATGGAAGAAATAGAGACTGCGGCGTTTTGAAGCCTCTTGCTCGTTTGGCATGACCGGTGCGCCACCTCGAGTTTCATCCAAAGTGCCAGCCAAACTCAAAATAGAGTCGCGTACCGCTTGGGATTCAATTCGAATCGGGTTACGTCTCCACAGATACCTGTTATCTGGATCGCGTTTTAGATTTTCCTCCGCTCCCAACAAGGACGAACTGCGTCGATACGCTTCCGACAACACAATCTTACGATGCAAGTGCTTCATACTCCAACCGCTGGCCACGAAATCACTTGCCAGATAGTCGATCAATCGAGCCTGTATCGGAGCGGCACCCTTGAGACCAAAGTCAAAAACGTTCGCCACTAATGGCTCGCCGAAATGCCTAGTCCAAACGTGATTTACCGCAACTCGGGCCGTCAGTGGGTTCGACTTCGAAGTGATCCATTCGGCTAAGGCTCTTCTTCGACCACTGCTTTCTTTTGGAAAGGCAACAGCAGGATCATCCGCTCCCGAGTTTAAGAAGCGGGTCGCCGCCCATTTCGCTCCACTGAAACTCAACAACTCACCCTGCTTTTCATTCAGTTTCTTTTCCGCCGTAGCGACAGTCTCTTTTGCCTTGGTCACTTCCTTCTCAGAAGCCTCTTTCTTGTCGACTCCGTTGCGAACAACATTTGCTTCAGCGACGGCAAGATTCCATTTTGTTTGTGCCAGTTCGGCCTGATTTTGCGCGTCGATTGCAGCTCGCTTTGCTTCATCTTCTTTGGCTTGAGCCGCTTCCAAATCGCGAGGTGAGGCATTGGTGAACGACAGCAGGTCTTGCTTTTCCCAAACCGCATTCCACGCATTTTCTCTCTGCGACACGCTATGTAACTCAGCCTTTCGCCATTGCAGCTTATGTTCCGCAGCCAGTCGATCCAGTTCAGCCAATTTTAATGCCATGCCTGCATCCAATGCTGTCCCCGCCCCGGGCTGCCGCAAGGTTACGTTTCTCGCTAATGGTTGAACACGAATCTCATGAAAATCGGCCAACACGTCAAATGCTGTGAATTGCAATTCACCCGAATGTCGCCCACCAGGGATCTTCCAAGCCAGTTTCGGTGCTCCATCAAGCGATGCATTGACCAAATCGCCTCGTACTTGAACACGCAATTCATAAACTCTATTTAGCTCTATGGGCTGAGGCACTCGTCCATCCGCAGGATATTGATAATTGCCATTGACGAGATAAGAGGCTTGCACTTTCGGATCTGGACCGTGGGCACTCACATAGACCATCGTTTCGTGATCATCCATTTTAAGCGGCGTTGAGCCACCATCATGTGTACAATCGAAAGAAATACCAACGCTTCGGTACAAGCTGCCACCACGAATCGCAAAACGCAATGTGACGTCCAAATCTATTGGAGCCTTCCCCTTCCAACGCAATACCGACCGCATTTGGCCATCCCGATTTTGCGATAACTTCTTCGGTTCGAATACCCAATCGCCACCGATCGTTTGCCATACCTCTGTATTGAATTGCTCGAATTTTTCTTCGATGAGCGCTGCCTCTGCCTGCGGCATAATCTTTTCCATTTCCCGCTGAAGGGCATCGAGCTCAACCTGTGCGACCTGGACTCGATCAACAGCGGCTTTTAACTCCCTTTCCCCTTCCGCAATATTCTGCTCCGCGACCTTGCGGGCGCTCTCAAGCACATGGGCGCGACGTTCAGGTTGCCAAGCAACCGGTGGTAAATTCACACTTTCAATCTTGAAAGCTTCGTTCATCAAAAATGAAGGAACACCTGGAGGAATTGGTTTTGATTTATCGGGCTGATGTTCATCGCCGCGCACAAATCGATAGGTGGGTAAATCGAGCCACCCGTCAAAAACACGTGGAATGGCATCACGATTTACATCGGATACACCTTCCACCATATCCAGACGCACATGATAGGGCTCAAAGATCGCCCGCATCTGGTAATACTCTATTTGGCTAATGGGATCATACTTGTGATCATGGCATTTGGCACAATTCGCCGTAATACCCAGAAACCCTTTGCTTACATGCTCCACTGTATCATCGAGCCATTGATTGCGATTGAACAAGAAATAGTTTCGTACCAGGAAACCGGTCGCACGCAAATCGGCTAAATCTTCCGGCTTATATTCATCAGCCGCAAGCATCAGCCGAACCATTTCATCATAGGGTCGATCTTCATTCAGCGACTCGATGATCCAATCTCGCCAATGCCAAACATGTTGTTGGCTATTTCGCAGTTGCTCGCCCAATCCCCACCAATCGCTATAACGCCAGATATCCATCCAATGACGTCCCCAACGTTCGCCATAACGTGGATCTTGTAGCAAGCGTTCTACCGTTGCCGAATACCAAGCTGCGTCATACTCTCTGGGCAACTTAGCAAGCTCTTCTTGCGATGGAGGCAAGCCAATCAAGTCGAAATACAATCGACGCAACAAAACTTCTGGTGATGCAATCCGGTTAGGCGCAAGTTGCTGTATGCTCAACTGTTCACGAATAAGTGCATCAATCGGAGATTCATCTTCAAGTGTAGCGATTTCCGGAGTCGCTATTGGCTTAAATGCCCAATGCTCTTCTGGGCCTGGCTCGGGCTTCTCATCAACGGGTGCTGCTGCTCCGGTATCGATCCATTGAGCGAGAGTCTGCACCACATTATTGGGCACCTTTTCCCCTTCACCCTCCGGCGGCATCCGCTGCTCAATGTCTTCCGTGGTAATGCGCTGAATCAGAATACTGGCTTTGGCATCACCTGCTGCAATCACACTGCCGGAAACACTACCTTGCTTCATGAACTCGACGGTATCGAGTCGCAAATCGCCTTCTTGCTTCAGTGGACCATGGCAAGCAAAACAACGCTCCCGCAGGATCGACTTCACTTTCGACTCATACAGACTGAGTTCATCAGTCGCGAGTAAGGGGCTTCCCGACACGAATGCCATTATGCCCAGAACGAGCAGATACTTTATCGACATGACTGGAATCATCGAGAAGGGGGGGGGACAGGAGGGAAATCGGACTCCCTCCATCATACCAGTCTGAGGGGGCGTATTCTACCTACATCTTAAGCAAACACCTCTTCAATTCTAGCCTTCAAACCGTTATCTGATTGGCTCGAACTTGTCAGAAGATGCGACGAAGCCGCCAAGACTTTTGCCTGCCATGCAGGCGAACAATATCGAAAATCCTCGAAGATCGCTGAACTATACTTGTAGTCGTGTGAATCCGTCCCCTTGAGAAAAATCATTTCGCGCGCATATCGCAACATCGCTGACAGATCCTGTCCATCTTGAATGTAACGCAAAATAGCCTGACTTGCTTGCTGGCGGTTCTCACCCAAAAGTGAAAAAATGTCTTTCATATCAACCACAGGTTTCTCCGCCGCAGTCAACTCCAACAAACTGGCCCCTTTCAATTCTCCTCGACCACTAGCCGACTCGCGGAAGTGTCCAATGAAGGATGCGTTTTGCAACAATAACCACTGCCTCAGTTCGTTACCTTGGACCGAACGATACAAATACTGTAATGCGTTCGAAGCTGTGATCGCGTGCAAAGGCACAATAGCGGGTTGACGCATCACCAACTCAGACGCGGCTGCATAAATCCCATCCGCGATACTTCTAGGCGAGATGCCTTGATTCAATCCTTCGAGTGTCAAGGTCGCCAACTCCGTTGGGCTTACGCTGCGAGCTGCCTCAAGCCACTGCCGAGCATATCCATCGTCCACCTTAAGTGCTCTGTCACTTAAATTCAGTTTCGTCACTAAATCCCAATTCGCTTTCCCTGCACGATCGGCAGCCAGATCACTCTTAGCAGGATTCGGCTCGCCATTGTGATTGAGCAATGCATAGGCCAAGCTTCTCATCACCGGCTCGGCATGCTGCCAGCCAATCACTTCCAAAGTTCGAAATCCGCCTGCGACCCAAATCGCTTTATGTCCGATGTTGCGAAAATCTCTAGCTCCAAATCGAGCGAACACTTCCAATAGCTGAGCAGGGGTGGCGGATCGAGCAGCATTTGCAGCAGCTAAGTCCGCCTTCTCCACATCCCATTGGTCTAAGGCCGATGTCAGTTCGCGAATTGCTTGCTCGGATGTCGTCTCTGGCCCATCGATGGCCGACATCGTCCAATCACCTTCATTGCGATCCTGATCTTGGCAACGCTTGAAATAATCGAGCGACCAAAAGAGCGGAAACCAACGATGCTCATCTTTCGCGGCCAGAGTGGCCTGATGCGCCGCATGCATGACCATAACACAATGAAACTTGAAACCAACGTTAGGTCTTGGCTGGACATTGCGAATTCCCGCCAGCAACGTCGCTGTTAGTAGCTCAGTGTAGGTCGTCCCACTTTTGATTCGCGCGGCTATCACAGAGAACAATTGCTCGAGCGGCGTTTCTTCGATCAACCGAACCAAAGGCTCAATCTCAGGCCGAAATTGGACCGAACCAGTCGGCAATCGGACCTCACTTGCACTGAGCGGCTTGAGCCATGGCGCGACCAACAACGCGGTCCCACTGGACAGCAACAAGTTTCTACGCGACAAATGAATCGACGCCATGATGATTCTCTTTTCAATTAAGCTCTTCGCACGCCCGGGCACTTGCTGTAGCCTAGACGTTCCTCACCCCACCCGTCAAACCCTTTCTTTTTTTGGGTTTTTCGTGACTTTCAAGGCACCGCAAATCGGTTCACGCACTTGCAATCCTATTGCATCTCATTCCCGGACAAATAAACTGTATTTAACGAACAACCCGACGCTCTAAAAATGCAGCAAAGGCCACCATGTTACGCGTTTCCCACTTACTCAGCTTTTGCTTCCTTCTGCTGCTACATTCGTCGGCCTTCTCACAAACCTCATGTGCTCCAAGCACTGCCAACTCCACGTCGAGCGGATTCCGCTTAGCCTCTTTGCCCAGAAAACTTCAAGCGGAAGCTCGGACTACACTTCAAGACTTGCTCGACCACGAAGGGCTCTATACTGTATTCAGTGACCTCAAACCGATGAGCACTGGCTTCTGGAGTACTCGGTATCCCGAAGCTGAAGGCGAACCGGTCGCTGTTCAAAACATGAGACAAATTCTGGCCACATTCCGCATCGAACAACACATCACTGCCGGCGTGCTCGTCTTCGATAAAAGCTATGAAGGAACACGTTTCGCCGAAGGTTTTGTGGCCAATCTTCCCGTTCTAAAACGTCTTCTTCAACAACACGCAGAGTTCTTTCAGTCACTCGGCTTAAACCCCCATAGCTCGGCACAGGAGATCATTGAAACCGTTGATCGGGCAGAACCCGCGAAGAGGTTTCGAGGCTTCGGCTTATTATTTGGATACCCACAACATGCGGTCGACTTTTTCGTGACCGCTCAGCAACAACAGCAAGAGACCGAAAAATTTGTCGAACGGGATTTCTTTCACGTGGAAACGTTCAGCCAAGAAAAAGGAGCATTTGTCTGGGCAGTACCCAAAGGACACATTCCGAATGATGATGACCTAAAGATTCAGACACAAGCCAAAGTGGTCCTCGACCGCTATCGTCAGCTAAGGAATATTTGGTCAGAAAACGCTCTCCCTCTCGAAACGCTTGTGAACTATTGGCTTCAACCATCGCCAACCATCGAGCAGGTCGCGTATCGCGATAGAAGCGACTACAGACGGTCCGTTCGACCGTTCGCAAAATGGCGAACTGCTTTGTCGGCCAAACTACGAAGGGACTGCCGCTAGGCGGGCATCTCTTTATCCTACACACCTTCATGCGAAGAAAAGTGCACTGCTAACGTGACACTCCTTGGGGCTCCGCTGAACACGCGCCAGCGGGACAGTGATTTTCCCGCTAAGCAGCGACCATCGTTACGACCGCTTCCGCAATTCAATGCAAAGCCGCGGACCAGAAACGGATGGCTCTGGGTGATATAGCCAGTGAGCCATACCGATGTCGAGCAAAGCCCGACAGAAGCAGAAATTACTCGACCCCGTCTCTCGCCCAACTCGATTCTGTTTCTGCGCTACGACTTCGATTCCAAACAAGATTTGCAGGACAAAGAGGTCGGGAATATGTCGAGATCCGGATGATCACCCCCACTTCCGATACAGTATCCTCCCAAAACCTTCTTGCATACGACTTGCACCTGCAATACAATTAAAGCATCCCCTCTTTCGTTATTCTGGAGATATGCCGCTGATGCTTCCGCTCATCCTTTGGACTTTCAGTTTTCTCCCACTTTCGATTCTCCAAGATCACAAAAACGAACAACGCCCGACAATTTTCATTGAGGACCGCGCCCTGGCAGGCATTGTTCGCACTCTCGCTGGCGGTTGGGTCGACGTCATCGACTGCTCTTCTAATCCCCACATGCAGGCTCAACAAATCTGTGCTTGCTGCGCTGATTTAGACCTCCGAAAAATCATTTGGCTTTATGAAGATGGTCAAGACGAAACCAACCCAAACCTATGGCGTGAGCGACTAGCGGGCCAAGGGGTCCAGGTTCGAAGTGTGACCACGATCCGAAATCGCAATGGTGAACTTGAATACTTAAAATCCATTCCGAACATTTGCAAGCTATTGGTGGAATCGTATCCCGACCTAACCTGGTATTTCCATTCGAGACGGTCTCTTGTAGAACAACACTTGAACGCGATTCCCTTCCCAAACGCCGAACTTATCCGCCCAAACCATACCACCTATGCAAACTAGGGCCAGATGAATGCCGCTCGCCTGTTCAGACACTCGCAGCTTATATCGAATTGGAATCATGGCTCTCATGGCCATATTGGGCCTTGTTTCGCCAGCAAAGTCTTGTCCATTTTGTGCCGGCGTTTTGCCTTCCTTTCTTGACGAATACAACGACCTCTCTGAGTTTCACATCGCCATTTGCACCAAGTGTCAAGAACAACCGAACGAACCTGGCCTCTATTCAGCTGAGTTCATGGTGGTCGAACCGCTAAAAACCATCACCGGAAGATCCAAGCGTTCAACCTTTACGGTAACAACGTTTGATTTACTTGATCGCAGTAAGACTTTCTTGGTAAGGGGCTATGGGCAAGAGGACGAGTTTCAATGGGTTGCTCCTACACCTATCGAATCCAGCGAAATCGACTATGTACTTAGGGTTATCCAATTCGCGAAGAGTAAGGCTTCAAAACTAGACAAGCTGAAATTCTTTTTCGAGAACCGCGACTCCGCATCAACATTGATTGCAGATGATTGCTTCAATGAACTTGGAAAGACATCCCTTGAAGACCTTCAGTTACTGAAGCCGATTCTTCAAGCGGAAAAGCTTAAGGAATCATTGCGAAACGAGAAACATACTACGGATCGCAAACGTCTCGATTGGGTCTTGCTCGGGATATGCGGCCAAGCCAGCGATGCCGCGATCTTTGACGAACTGCTCGATGTCTATTACAAACAGCGCCAGCGTGAGGCCGAAACGGGCGTGCTTATTCGCGAGTCTATTGGCCTGGATGCCGCTATCTCCACATACATCACGTTGCTTGGCGAAAAGGGCTTGGAACGTATAGAAAATGAATTTATCACCAATCCGAAGTGCGAATTCTCCGACTGCTTCTCCGCTATCCTGGCATTGCGTGTTCAGGGCGACGACATCAAAAAGATACCGCAAGCGCGGATAGCTCAATCCCTAGCCCTCGTCCTACAACGGACAGAAATGGCCGACCTGGTTGTTCCCGACTTCGCTAGGTGGAAACAGTGGAACTATTGCGACTCACTGATTGCAGCTTACCAAAAGTCGGAAAAAGACGATCTGCGTTTGCGACTCCCCATCATCAACTACCTTCGAGTCTGCCCCTTACCGCAAGCCGAAAAGATGCTCGAATCGATTCGCATTAATGAGCCTATCAACTACCGAAGAGCCCAAACGCTTTTCCCGCAGCTTGAGAAAGCCGAGAGCAAATAACCAGAAATGAGCTTCCTGAGCGATGAAATGGGAACGTCCATAACATCGCTCAGTTTACAAGAGAACTCCACTAAACTTGATGGATATCTTCCGCATTCATCTAGTCGTTCGTGTCGTTCGTGCTTTCTGGTGGTACCTCCGCTACGCAAAAAGCTCCAGTCGTGGCAGACCCTTACCGTCTTCGGTCACATAGAACGGACGTTGCTCAATCTCAAAAACCGTCTTGGGACTGATACCCATGGCATGCATCAAGGTGGCATGTAAGTCGGTTACATTAAGCGGATTCTCGATTGCGATGCAAGGTCGTTCAGGAGCAGTCTTGCCATATAAGAAGCCCTTCTTCACGCCGCCACCCCACATCACAATGCTCGAACCACCCGTAAAGTGTCGATGCAATCCGTAATGTTTCATCTCGGTCAAGCGATCTACTTTTTCGGCTTGATCGGCAGCATCTGAGCCTGGCTGACCTTCCATCAACATATCGCGACTAAACTCGCTGGCCAAAATAACTAAAGTCCGATCCAGAAGCCCACTAGCTTCTAAGTCCAGAATCAACTGCGCAATAGGCTGGTCGATTTCTTTCTTCATTCGCTCCAATGTGGTGTGACCATCTGCGTGAGTATCCCAATGCAAGAATGGAACATACTCCGTGGTCACTTCAACATATCGTGCACCTGCTTCCACAAGACGTCGCGCTAACAAGCAACCTCGGCCGAAGCGTCCTGTATCGTACTTGTCATAACTTTCTTTCGGTTCCAATGAAATATCAAACGCATCGCGTTCTTTGGATTCCAACAAACGATAAGCGCCATCAATCGAGCGAATCATCGAATCGCGTTGGAAGTCGCTCATTTGGTCG
>JBILTA010000480.1:0-4695 GCA_044371785.1 Pirellulaceae bacterium
ACTATAAATGCGGACGGAAGTATCGACAAGCTACGACTTTACTCCAAAGTAACGGATAGGTCGTATTATGCCGGTACGTTCGTTAAACTTCGCCAAACCGAACTGGATTTGCTCCTGAGTGTGAAGAATTGTTGAAAATCGAATTTCTGGGACACCCCCTCGTTTTCGTTTCGTCCTGTGGGTGAGCGTGGGATCGAAGGTGAGAGCTTTTAGTTTAGGCAGATTGGTTGGTATTGTGTTCTTTTGATCACCTGTGGGGGTGTCAAGACGCGTTGCCAAGCAACAATTACATTGTCCAATAAGGGAAATAGTAAATCGTTGGCAGCGATGGCTGCAACCTTGGGAGCGTCGACCGTGGATTTTGCGCAAGAACAACTTGAACCCGCCCCTGGCTACAACCAAGCGCTCGAGTTCCTTTTGGGCCGTGTCAATTTTGAGAAGACGGGCCACAAGCCTTATTCGGCGAATCATTATAAGCTCGCCCGCATGCAGATGCTTTTGGAGTGTTTGGGAAATCCACAAGAACGACTCCCCACGATTCATATCGCTGGTACCAAAGGCAAAGGTTCTACAGCAACCTATATCTTTGAAGTGTTGCGGGCTGCCGGCTATCGCGTTGGGCTGTTTACCTCGCCGCACTTCTTGAAGCTCGAAGAGCGGTTTACGGTCGACGGCCGGTTCTGTCCTGCAGAATTGCTGGTGCAGCTGGTGGAGCGACTGCGGATCGTGGAAGACAGGCTGGTGAGCGAGACAGGTGAAAACGCTACTTTCTTCGAGCTTTCCACGGCTCTGGCTTGGCTCTATTTTGAAGCAGCCAATGTTGATGCCGTCGTTTTGGAGGTTGGGCTCGGCGGACGTCTCGATAGCACCAATGTTTGTTCTCCTCTGCTCACCATCATCACTTCGATCAGCTTAGATCATCAAGCTCAGCTGGGTAACACTATCGCGTTAATTGCCGGCGAAAAAGCTGGCATCATTAAAACGAAAACCCCTGTGATCTGTGGGGCGCGACATCCTGATGCGGTCGATGTGATCGTTGCCAAAGCCAGAGAATGCGAGGCACCTCTACGTCGCATTGGAGCAGAGTTTGAATCACATTGGGAAGGAGCCAGGTTGGAGTCAGTAACCGACGCTGGTCCGCTTCCTAAGCTGATAGGGCAAATAGATTATCAGGAAAAAGCTAACGCATGTCGTTTAGCTGAAGTGACACTTGGTATGCCAGGAAGGCATCAATGTGACAACGCAGCGATTGCTATCGCAGCAGTGCGTTGGCTGGTTGAGCTTGGCTGGCAAATTGATGAACGACAGTTGCGGCACGGATTAAGGGAAGCGAACGCCCGAGGGCGGTTTGAGTTGGTGGGGACTGTTCCCTTTCGCATTATCGATACAGCCCACAATGAAGCTTCGATTGTGTCGTTGGCGGAAGCGATGGAGGACTATTTCCCAGATGTCCGACGGGTGGTGATTTTTGCAGCGAGTCGCGATAAAGACCTGCGGGTGATGGTGCGTGAGTTGCTTGCTTCGGTCAATGTGTTGATTCTTACGCAGTATCGCGAAAACCCCCGAGCTGTGCCAATTTCCCAGCTTCAGGAGATTGTGGCTGAGTTAGTGGCTTCTGGAGAGTGTTCTTCTGGAAAAAAAATGGTGGCGCACACGATTATTGCTAAAGATCCCCCCGAGGCGTACGAGATGGGATTGCAGATATGCGGACCAGACGATTTGTTGTGCGCGACCGGATCTTTCTTTCTCGCAGCTGAGCTCTTTCCCATAATCGGTTTGAGACGTTTTGAGCGGCTAACCGAAAACAATCGCAATACAGAAGGGGAACCTTAAGCTGTTTTCAGCTTGACCCCAATCCCCTGACGTCCACGTCTCAATTCTCAGCTTTGACAAATTTTTTCTGATGCATTTCAGCATGGACCTAAGGTGTCCCGGTAGTTGCGATCATTACAGCAGGCAAAGAGAGAGTCGCTGAAACAAACGGTTCAGCCCAACTAAACCTCAAGCTTCGTCGTAGTAATCGAAAAACAAGAGATAGAATCTCACAGCCCTGCAAGGCTGCAGCCCCCTGAAATGCAAGGAAGTCTCCATGGCCAAGTTTTACGTACAAAGTGGCACGGTTCGCGCAGTGATTGATGCTGAAAGCCAAGATCGGGCTGCCCTATGGGTGGTTCATCGTGCGATGCAGCAGATTATGCCCATCTATGATGACAACGAACTTTCCGCTCAACAAAAATGTGATAACGCATTAGTGGAAGGGATGTTGGTGCTTGATGCCCGCATCAAATTGAGCGAAGTCGGGTTTGATCGCCCAGATTGCTTAAGCCTGGATACCTTTGAAGTTGTTGCGGAGTGGCATCGGCTTATGGTCGCGCTTGAACGCTTGCAGCGAATGCTGGATTCGCAGTAAACGGATGGCCGGGGTAAGCGAAGGTTGATTGAATCTATGGGGCTGAATAAAAAATCGTTGCACCGCTAAGCGGTGCAACGATAGGTTTCGGCTTTTTTCCGAGTTGGATTTTATATCGCTAGGCGATATTTGGTACTACCAGCGATCGCGGCGACCGCCACTGTTGCCACCATTACCACCGCGTGAACTTCCTTCATAGGAACGGCTGCCGCGCTCTTCGCGTGGCTTCGCTTCGTTAACCTGAAGGCTACGTCCATCGTTGTCTTTGCCATTCAAGCCATTGATGGCTGCATTGGCTTCCTGTTGGTTCGCCATTTCGACGAAACCAAAACCCTTGCTGCGGCCTGTGTCGCGATCCATGATGACCTGAGCGCTAACCACTTCACCGTAAGCAGCAAAGATCTGCTCGAGTTGTGGGGAGCCAACGCTGTAGCTCAAATTGCCGCAATAGATTTTCTTACTCATTTCAATACTCCAATACCGGTTCTTATCACAAAGTCAATCAACAAGCCAAAGAACCATCAAGGATCTTATTGAAAGTTACGGGCTCTCGCTGGAGAGCTTTATTTTGAATGCTTAAACCCAGAATGAATGCGTTCTTGGGCTTAGCGGTTTAAGTGTTCCGAAGAACGTTGTTGGCTATAAGATGTTCGAAGTGTCGAGCGTTTTAGGTGAAGGTGTGTAAGGTTGCTCGACTTCAGATTGGCGTCGCACTTTCTTTTCGCGCTTGCGAGCCGCTTTGTCACGTTTTTGCGATTCGCGCTGCCGCTTTGCCATCGTATCTCTGGCTTTTGCCATTGTTTTGCTTTCAAAAAGGCTACTTTAAGAAGAGTGCAATTGGGCGCATTACCTAGCAAGGCAAGGTCCAAGTACCAAATCATCCCTGATGATGGCATCATTCCAATACGGAAAAATACCAGAGGAACAAAAGGCAGGATGCAGACGCTTCGCAGAGAGCCTTTGAATAAAGCTGCTTAAAATTCTCAACAATCCACCCGGATTGAATATCGCAGCGAATGAGGACTCGAAGCACAAAGAAAGAACAAACCTTGTTCTCTGATAGAACTGAAAGAGCTCAGACGAGAAGATTATACCACATGGTATGGGAAAAGGCCAGGGATGATTGGTGGATAGTTTGGGAATACGAAGGAATTGGAGATTCCGGGAGAGTGATGGGTGGAATAGAAGTGATGGGAGTAATGGGTTAGAGGGAAGTGGTTTTGAAATGGGTGGGTGGAGTTAGGGAGCCGAGTGCGGCGCGATCGATCATCCAAATCACCCGCTTCGCACCTGCGATCAATTGCGCTGGATACAAATCGATATTGCGCGGACCGTGCCAAATCTGCTCCAGTGCTGTTGTTTTGCTACTTCCCGACACTAAAAACACAACTTGCTTCGCACTATTGATCAACGAAGCTGTAAAGGTGATACGGTGTGTGCTCAGTTTTGGAATGTAATTGTCGACAACATTGCGGGTTGATTCATGCAAAGCTGGTGTGCCAGGAAACAACGACGCAGTATGAGCATCGTCGCCCAAGCCAAGAAAGATTAGGTCGAAGCTGGGGCGGCCTTCAGTGCTTCGGGGCACCAAAGATTCAATTGTTGTTTCGTATTCCGCTGCAGCAGTTGCAGGCGAATCAATATGAATCGGTACAGGATGCAGTAAAGACCTTGGGATTGAAGTTGGTTGAAAGAGGATGCGATCAGCCAGACCAAAGTTACTATCAGGATGATCCAGTGGGACATTGCGCTCATCGCTTACAAACCAATGCGCCTTTTGCCAAACGGATGCATCCTCCGCGTCCTGGGTCATTCGCTCATACAGCCGCTTGGGTGTTGAGCCACCAGATAATGCAATCGTCGCAAGTTCATTGTCGCGATTGGTCAATAACTCGTATAAGTTGCGATACGCTAACTCAGCCAATTGGACTCCATCTTGAGTAATCCAACATTCGTGCGAATGATTTGAAGATGTATTAGAGGCTGGTGTCATGGCAAAGAACAATATCTAAGAGATGGAAGAATGTCCCCGATGTTCGTGGTGCAGTACACCACGATAAGCAACAGCACGCTAACGGTCTACGGTGGTCCCGCCCCCGCGCAAGTTACCAAGCCTGCGGCGGAGTAAGCCAGGTGACTGTTGTGTGGCAGTGCTGGGTGGGGTGGATTTATTGCTGCCATTGGCATCAGCGGTGACTCGCGGTTCACCACTCTCTTCTTGAGATAGATCTTTAGTGGTCGTATTTGTCAGCGGCACATAGCGCCTTAAATACTCACCCCAATAG
>JBILTA010000481.1:0-4687 GCA_044371785.1 Pirellulaceae bacterium
GCACGGCGACGCTTTGCACACGGCCAGCAGATAACTTGGGCCCCACCTTCTTCCAAAGCAATTGGCTAACATCAAATCCGTATAAACGATCGACGATGCGCCGTGTCTCTTGAGCCTTAACCAAACTCTCGTCGATTTGACGCGTGTTCTCTAAAGCGTTTGTGATTGCCTCACGTGTTATTTCATGAAACACCAATCGCTTCACTGGGACCTTGGGATTGAGCACTTCGCGCAGATGCCACGAAATAGCTTCTCCTTCTCGGTCTTCGTCCGTCGCCAGATAGAGGTCTTTAGCGTTCTTCAAAGCGTCTTTTAACTTGGAGACCTGCTTCTTCTTATCTGGTGGCACAATATAAATGGGCTCGAACTGCTCGGTAACATTGACGCCCAAATAGGCCCATGGCTCGCGGCGGAACTTTTCCGGTATTTCTTTGGCACCTTGCGGTAAATCGCGAATGTGACCAATACTCGCTTCCACCTGAAAGTTCTTCCCAAGGAACTTCGAAATGGTGCGGGCTTTGGCAGGCGATTCGACAATAACCAAAGATTTCTTTTGAGAGTCACTCATGAGCGTTCACTTCATCATCCAACGTGTAATGTCAAATCCATAGCGTCCGAACTAGGTCTCTAGATGTACCACATTCTTTTGCTGAGAACGGGAAAAATGCCATCCCATCTCGCCAAAATCAAACAGGAACCAAACCTACAGTCACACCACGTACACCGCAACAAAAAAACACCCATTTTACTGATTTGGACCTGCCACTGTGGGTTAGGTAGCTTAGCCCAGGCATTGATGACTGCAAACCATCTCAACCTGAACATCTCTTCTTATTCTCCAAAACAAGCCTAGTCGACAGAGTATTCACCCACTAGGATTGCCTCGAAAAAACTACGCTCCAAATAGGCACCCATGCAACCTGTAGTTCATCATCGGTTTGCGAATTGACTAAAATCTGCGAATCCGCAAACAAGAGGAGATAGCAAATCTAGGAAACCTTCGAGATCGCCAAATCCGATCCAGCCGATAGCGCTAGGAGCAACAACTGGCACTTTCCTCGAAAATTACCGGCGCCGTGAGCGTGGAATTGCTCACAATGACGTTGCTTTCCACGGATAGCACCTTACAATCGGCCCCTTTACCCCCAAATCAACCCGACTAGTTGTGTTTACGGGCCAGTGTCGGACACCCCCCGTAAGGATTCCCTGTAAGGATATCGCCGGATGAGCTTTGATTTTTATCGTCGCAGGCAACGCGAGGTTTTGGCCATCTTGGTTTTGGTGGCGATCTTCTCGTTTATTGTTGTCCCCTCAATGCAACTTTACATGGGCGACGCCAATAGTTCTGCCAACGAAGGGCCAACCGTCGTCCAGTGGCGCGGGGGTAAGATTCAGCAGTTTGAATTGGTACGCATGGTCCAGGCAAAAGGCCAGACCGTAAATTTCTTGGCTCAAGTGGCCAACGAAGTGATCAAGCGGGGCGGCATGCCGAACGTACCTGGCTTTCGTTATGACTTCCAAAACAGCCAAATCCAATCCCTAGGCATCAGTGGCTTTGTAAGCCAATTGGCTGTAGCGCGAACCAAGATTTTGAACGAGAAAGCCCGCCAAATGGGCATCGTCTTCGATGACGTCGCTATCGATACTTTTCTTAGTGATTTTGTGAATAGCAAACTCACCAAGAAAGAACTGTCGGACATTATGGAGAAGGTCTCTGGTGGCGAACTAACTCGATTCCGACTTTATCAAGTCCTCAAGCTTGAACTATCCGCTCAGGTTATGGAATCAACCGCGTTGGCTGGTATGAACTCCAGCGGTCGCCCCATCATGCCTCCTGGCCAAGCTTGGCAATATTTCGATCGTCTCAATCGCCAAGCCCGTATCGAAGGTTTTCCAATCGTTGTCGCCGACTATTCTGCCAATGTGAAAGAAGAACCCAGCGAAACTGAAATCACTGAGCTGTTTGAAAAGTACAAGGAACAATTTTCCAGCCCAATGGTTGCCGAACCAGGCTTCCGCAAACGCTATCAAGCAAACTTAGATGTTATCGATATAACTCCCGAACCATTTATTTTGGCTGAGGTTGCCAAACTTGCCCCAGATCAACTTCGAGCCGAATACGATCGACGGGTTGGCTTAGGTCAGTATCGTCGCCCCGTTGCAACAACGCCTCCAGCGACCGAGCCCACGACACCTCCAGCGGCACCTGAAGTTCCAGCGGCACCAGCAACTCCGCCTGAAACCCCTGCAGCACCTCCTGCAACGGAAACGCCAGCAACTCCAACTACTACAGAAACGCCAGCAACTCCAGAAACTCCAGCCGATAAGCCTGCTGAGCCAGCTCCTGCAACACCTGAAACTCCGGCCCCCGCAACTGAAACACCTGCAACTGAAACACCTGCGGCAGAACCGAAGAAAGATGGAGATGGATCGCAAGCATCACTGGACCAACTTTATCCTAATCCTCTAAGGCCTCGGCTTGTCTCTTTCCAAGAGGAAACCCCAGCTGCCCAACCGCCAGCTGCAGAAACGCCAGCTCCTACTGCTCAAGAACCCGCAACCACGACAGCACCTCCACCGGTCGATCCACCGCCAGGTCTAGATACACCTCCAACTGCAGAGACTCCTGCAAATACGGAAACTCCTGCTGCACCCGCTGCACCAGTTGCACCCGCTGCACCGGCCGAAGAAATCATTCCATTTGAAGAAGTGAAAGATGAGATCGCGCGGTCGATGGTTCTTCCACTTGCTCGCGAAAAAATGGAAGCGGCTGTCGCATCCGTGCAGAAGCCAATGCTCCAGTACTTCACCGAGTACGGTTCGTACAAAGTGGCTCTGGAAATGGATGCTAAGATGGCGAAGGAGCCAACCCGCCCTGACATCAAGAAATTGGCCGAAGCGGCGGGCTTGCCTTATCGACAAACCGGCAATGTAGACATCATCGAACTTATTCGCACTCCATTGGGTCGAAGCCGTTCGACCGCTGGCGAGTCATTTGCCGAACTAGTATTTTCCGATAATCTGGCATTGTACCAACCATTCCGCAGCCTGGACTTTGACTTTACCGCAGGCAAAATCAGCGAGTTCCTAGTTTGGAAGCTCGAATCGAAGGCCGCTTACGTACCCGATTTATCAGAAGTTCGGGAACAAGTTGTGGCTGCCTGGAAAAAGCAAAAGGCAGAAAAGCTGGCTGAAGCTGCTGCCGCCGAACTGGCGAAGAAACTACAAACAGCCACTGGCGAAGATGCTTGGAAGAGTGTTGTGAAAGAAGAACAACTCCCTTTGGTCTTCAAGCCAACTCTCTTCACCTGGATGTCCGGTGCCAATCAATTCAATCCATTTCTTAGCGAAGTGGAAGGAGTGGATACTGCGGGTCCGGAGTTTATGCAGAAAGTGTTTTCCACAACCGCAGGACAGAGCGGTGTAGCTCCCAACGGGCCACGAACGATTTATTATGTGTATCGCGTGCTCGAATTCCTACCCGAAGCAGCTGAACTAGAAAAACGCTTCTCGACAGACACCGTTCAAGGTGCTGCCCGATCTCTGGCGTTTAATGATGCTCAAGAAATGTTCGCATCCTGGTACAGCGAAGTGGAAAAGGAACTTGATGTCAAATGGGTCGCCTCCGACGCCGAGTTGGATTAACAGAATTTTTAAATGGCCCTTGGCTGCGAATGTTCTTCGCAAAAGAGTTATAGCTTTATGAACTTAATGGACATTACCAATCTATTGATCCTGGCACAACAACCAGCATCTGGTGCTGCAGGTGAAGCAGCCACGGATGGGGGCTGGGCTTCAGTACTGACCAATCCTTTCAACTTTTTGTTGATCGCCATGCTGCTGCTGTGGGTCATGGTCATCCTGCCACAACAACGACAATCGCGCGAGCAACAAAAGAAAATTGCCGCTGCCTTAGCGGGGCTTAAGAAAAACGATCATGTCGTCACGGTCGGAGGGATTCACGGTGTTATCGTGAATGCATCGAGCGATTCCCCTACCGTTACGATTCGAATTGATGACTCCACCAACTCCAAGATGACCATCAATCGCGACGCGATTGCCTCGGTTGTCACGGACACGACCACCTAATCACAAACGACTTCAAACGCACTACGTTTGAAACGAACGACCATTCAACTAAATACGTTTCCTAAACTCAGGAATCGCAGGAGCCAACGGTAAACTCCATGATATCCGCTATGAATTCTGTCACCCTATTTTTCGCGCAGGCACAAGCCGCTACCGATGCGGTGCAAGCCACCACCTCGAACAACGGCTTCAACTCGTTGATGCTCTTTTTTGGAGCATTGATCCTAATATTTTTCCTCCCCATCCTATTGGGTTCTGTGCTCAGCAAAGCGCTCGCAATGCCCAAGCATGCGACTGCTCTGGGTATTACCCTCGGTGTGGTAATCGCCTGCGGATTGATATTGGGCTTCGGAAAAATGCAATACGGCGTGGACATTCGTGGCGGAACCATCTTACTTTACGAAGTAGATGAATCTGAAATGGCACAGCCCATCAACCCTGATGAGCCGATGGTTAGCTCCAATCGCCAAAGCATTGACATTGATGCGGTTGCGATTGCTCTGCGAGAACGCTTGAATCCAGGCGGACAAAAAGAGTTGTCGATTCGCGGTTACGGTCAAAAGCAAATCGAAATCGTTGTTCCCAACGTTGATCAATT
>JBILTA010000482.1:0-4685 GCA_044371785.1 Pirellulaceae bacterium
CCATGGCGCAATGGATGGCCGAATTGGATCGATCCTGGGAAACCCTACAGGAACAACAAAAAAAGCCCGATGCAGAACTAAGTACGGCTCAGCTCCTCATTGTTATGGAAGCCTTTCGCGAGTCGGCCCGCTTTGCCGATGCTGCTAAAGAGAATCAGTATGGAGATAAAGCCACCAAAGATCGCATGATTCAATGGCTAAAGGACTGCGAACAAGAAACCGCCTCTATTCAAGAACTTGTTCTCTCTCAAGCGCATGAAAAAGCCAGAGACCGGTTAAGGTCTCTGGCCAAGCAATGTGTGGATTGCCACGCTGAATATCGTAACTGAGTCCGGTCGGTTACTTAGCCCAATAATCGACAACAAGTACTTTATCCAAGTGCGGCTTTACGATGTCGACAAACGCCTTATGAGCATTATGGGGCAAATAGTCGTCCCGATCTTTTTCCGATGCAAATGAGATAAAGAAGCAGTGCGTAAAACCATCCGCCAAACCTTCAGGACTGTTGTTGGTGCCCCACTCGAATGAAACGATTTGCGGGATCTTCTTTGGCAACATTGAAAACTCGGCCAAAATCTTTTCGATGTCCGCAGGTGTCGACGAATCTTTAAACTTGAATAGAACTACGTGTCGAAGCATGGGTGCGGCAGCTTTCTTATCGTCTGCAATGGAGCCTTTTCGCGTCACGGTTCCTACGATGCCCAAACACATGGCAACAACCACAACGGGGAAAATCCAGCCAGATTTGGTGAGGTTACAACAAGACATGTAGGTAGCTCCAGGAAGGGAAGTATTTGAAGGGAAGTGCGGGATAGGAAATGTTCGGGAGGCTGTAGGGTATTTTAAGTGAGTTGTGCCCCTAATTCCAGCTGAATGTTCGGGGTGAGGTTGGTTTGGGGTGAGGTTGGTTCGGCGGTGAGGTTGGTTCGGCGGTGAGGTTAGTTCGGCGGTGAGGTTAGTTCGGCGGGCAAGCCCGCCTGGCTCGGCCGAGGACGGACCGAGCTACTACCGGCTAACGAATGAACTTTCGTTCCTTCAAGAGACCAACGACCTTCTCCACACAAGCTGCCGTCGAAAATTGTTCAGTGTCCAACACAAGATCTGGATTGGCTGGCACCTCATACGGCGCTGATACACCAGGATAGGCCGGGATTTCACCGCGATCCGCTGCTGCATAATGTCCGCGACTATCGCGTTGGCGACACGCTTGCTCCGAAGCTTTACAGTGAACCACAATCGAACGGCTCTTCCCAACCAGCTCAGCAAACTTCTCTCGAACAGCATCACTCGGCGCCACAAAAGCAGCCAATACCAACATTCCGTTATCATTAAGCAACTTGGCCAAATGTCCCGAACGACGGAGATTTTCACTTCGATCTTCGAGCGAGTAACCTAAATCGCGATTCATCCCTCGGCGAATTTCTTCGCCATCTAACACGGCTACTGATCGGCCCATATCAAACAAAGCGCGTTCAACACCATAAGCAACCGACGATTTACCTGATCCACTCAGTCCAGTGAACAATACAGTAACGGGGGATTGTCCGAGACGGGCTTCTCGTTCGCTAGAAGTGACGTGGGTAAGAACACCACCACCTTGACCTTCCATCTCTGCAAGCTCGGCTTCGGTTCCGTAGACGGCCGAACGCTTCATCATTTCACGATCGAGAATCATGCCGGCGGCAACCGTGACGTTCGTGATACGATCGATCACAATAAAGGCACCAGTGCCTCGATTGCGACGATAGGCATCATAGAAAATCGGTTGACTCAGCGAGACATGGCAACGTCCAATTTCATTAAGCTGTAAATCGGGGGCAGGAGTGCGATGCATCGAGTTCACATCCACTCGATAACGGAGTGAATCTATTTGGCCAGGGCAGGTTTGCGAAGTATGCTTGAAGAGATAAGTCTTGCCTGGCACCATCGCATCTGCGCTCATCCAAACAATCATCGCATCAAAGTCGTTGCTCGATTTGGGCAGATTGCCGGGCCGAACCAGCATATCGCCACGAGAGCAATCCACTTCGTCCGTTAACGTTAAGGTTACGGACTGCGGGGCAAAGGCCTCCTCGATTTCGCCATCATGAGTAACGATTTGCTTGACACGACTCGTGCGTCGCGACGGCATCACCATCACTTCATCACCGCGTCGAATAATCCCCGAAGATAAAGTGCCGCAAAAGCCACGGAAATCTAAATTGGGCCGGTTCACGTACTGAACAGGAAATCGGAAATCTTCTAAGTTGCGATCAGAGCCGATATAGACCGTTTCCAAAAAGTTCATCAGCGTACTGCCGCGATACCAGGGCATGCTAGGACTTGGCTCGACAACGTTATCACCGTTTAAGGCGGATATCGGGATAAAGTGCAAATCGGGCAAATCGAGACGTGTGGCGAACTCGCGATAAGAGTTGCAAATCTCGTCAAAACGTTCCTGGCTGAAGCCAACCAAATCCATCTTGTTGACGGTGACAACAATGTGCCGAATTCCTAGCAGCGAAACGATAAAGGAATGCCGTCTCGTTTGGGTCAAAACGCCATATCGCGCATCGATCAAAATTACCGCTAAATCGGCAGTCGACGCTCCAGTTGCCATATTGCGTGTGTATTGTTCATGACCGGGAGTGTCAGCGATAATGAACTTGCGCCGCGCGGTTGAGAAGTAGCGATAGGCCACGTCGATCGTTATGCCTTGCTCTCGCTCTGCCTTGAGCCCATCGGTTACCAGAGCAGGATCAAACCCGCCGCCAACGGTACCATGAACCTTGGATTCACTTTCCAATTGAGCTAACTGGTCTTCGTACAACATTTTGGAATCGTAAAGCAATCGCCCAATCAATGTGCTCTTGCCATCATCCACGCTGCCGCATGTAATGAATCTCAATAATTCTTTACGCTCATGCTGCGCCAAATAAGCATCGATATCGGTGGCGATTAAATCGCTTTGGTGGCTCATATCTAAATCTTCTTATACGTGTTGTATTTTCAATTGCTCGCGAGAGAACCGTAGAGCTGATCTCTAGAAGTAACCTTGCTTCTTCTTCTCTTCCATCCCAGCCCCGCCCGCATCTTTGTCGATCATGCGGCCTTGTCGTTCGCTGGTCTTGGCTAACAACATCTCTTGTATGATTTGTGGAAGTGTCGTCGCGTCGGATTCGACAGCCCCCGTGAGCGGATAACAACCCAAAGTGCGAAAGCGAACTCTCTTCATTTCGAGCTTTTCACCAGGACGCAACGTTAAACGTTCATCATCTTTCATGATCCAGGTGCCACCTCGCGATACGACAGGACGCTCCTTCGCGAAGTACAACGGCACAATCGGAATCTTCTCTAAATGGATGTATTGCCAAACATCCAACTCAGTCCAATTGCTGAGTGGAAATACACGTATGCTCTCACCTGCATTGACTTTGGTGTTGTACAGATTCCACAACTCAGGACGCTGGTTCTTAGGATCCCATCGATGGAACTTATCGCGAAACGAAAAGACGCGTTCTTTGGCCCGCGATTTCTCCTCGTCGCGACGAGCTCCACCAAACGCGGCGTCAAAACCATATTTGTTCAAAGCCATTTTCAATGAGTCTGTCTTCATGACCTCAGTATGTTTCTCGCTATTCTCAGCGGGATCGATACCAAGCTTGAGCCCCTCATGATTGATATGCACATGCAAGTCCAAACCAAGTTCCTTGCGAGCGTAATTCTCGCGAAACTCGATCATCTCGCGAAACTTCCAGGTGGTATCGACATGCAAGAAAGGGAAGGGGGGCTTCGCAGGATAAAACGCCTTAAGCGCCAAATGCGTCATCACAGACGAGTCCTTACCGATGGAATACAACATCACCGGATTCTTGAACTCTGCTGCCACCTCACGAATGATGTGAATACTCTCAGCTTCCAACTGCTTTAAATGCGTCAGGTTGTACGATGTCATAATGATGTAGTTATTGCTTTGCTTCAACGGCCATAGAGGTAGGTGCCACCCGTCGAGATAGGAGAGTGATTTACCACTTGTTTGTAAGTGGAGCCACGCAATTTCGCAACGGGGCACACTCCCTAAACAACCGACCTTGCGCAGCCAACGCAACCTTCACGAAATGCCAGTAAAACGTTGACTCCACTCGCTTTACGAGAGAATTCGGCACGTGAATCGATGGACCTTCAATCCGCTACGCCCACAAATGAAAAACAAGCAATATCTTGATCAGGAGATACGATTTAGATGCTAGCAAATTGGCTAATCTTGCGAGATCTCTTTCTCACCAGGTTTAAGGCGTCGCAGTTGCAGAATTACGCTCTCAGACTCCGTACCGGGCATCGGATAACTGACCAATCGTCGAAGCTCAATTCCTTTCAGCAAGCCTCGGTGTCGAGCGGCGCCACGCTCTTCGATCCATTTAGGGCCTTTGAGTGCCAACAAACGATCAAAGTTATGCCAATCGTTTTTGAGCCAGTCACAGAGTTTTTCAAGTGGCCCCACCGCACGAGCCACTAAAGAGCTATAACGATAATCCTCTAAAACCGCTTGCACACGTAAAGCATGCACAGGAATCGGTAGTTTCATTCGTTCCACGATGTCATCCAACACCTTGGCTTTTTTCCCGACGCTATCACAGAGCGATACTTGCACATCGGGGCGCAATATTGCCACCACGATACCAGGCACACCACCACCACTTCCCACA
>JBILTA010000483.1:0-4678 GCA_044371785.1 Pirellulaceae bacterium
GACGAAGTAGTAAAGGAATCAATTGGCAAAAATGCTGCGGAAATCATGTGGCGTGACGATTTGGGAGCAGGTTTACAAATCGCTCTTTTCGATGCAGTTGCAAAATCCCTTGAAGTTCCCGTCCATGCTTTATTGGGATCCAAAATATACGACCAAACACCTCTTTCATGGTGGAACATCGATACCAGCCCGGAAGACATGACATCAGAATGCAAACTCGCTTATGATCAAGGCTATCTTGCCTACAAGACCAAGGGTAGACCATGGTTCGATCTCTGGGCCCAAATGGAACAGGCGACTAAAGTTGTTCCAGCCGAATTCAAGATCGATATGGACTTCAATGACACACTATTGGATGCACAGCGCGGTATACCCGTTCTCAAACAGTTCGAACATTTTCCCCAAGTCGATATATGGGAAACTCCCATTCCCCAATCCGATGTTGCCGGCAACCAGCAAATCGCAGCCGAAATGAAAGCTAAGGTCGCCATGCATTATGGCAACCCTAAACCGCTCACCGTGTTCCAAGAAAAAGCCTGTGACGGCTTTGTATTGGGTGGCAGCGCACGAACTCTGATGGAAGCAAATGCAGCCTGCAAGTTAGCTGGTCTTCCCTTTTGGCTTCAATTAACGGGCACTGGTATCACCGCGGCTTGGTCACTTCATTTCGGCGGTGCGTTATCTCAAGCACAATGGCCTGCCGTAAACTGCCATCAACTCTATACGCATACTTTATTGACCCAGCCAATCGTGGTGAAAAATGGCAAAGCGGTCGTACCCGATCGTCCCGGTTTGGGATTCGAACTCGACCTGGAAGCACTGGTTAAATTGAAGACCAACAAACCCGCGCAACGTCCCGACCCACCCCGCTTGATCGAAACCACATGGCCCGATGGACGACGCATGTACCTAGGAAGTCACGGCGTTTTGAACTTTATTTTAAAGCAAGCCAACTTGGGCAATATCCCGTATTTCGAACGAGGTGTTACCACTCGCTTGGTTCCTAACGATGGCTCTGCACAGTGGAAAGAACTTTACGATAAAGCGGGTCCCGAAAAGCCGTTGTTCGTTTAAAACACAAACGTAGGCGTTAAGACACAACCCAATCCAATCGTAGCAAATCGTTCCTATGGCACAACTTTACAAATCAATCGCTGCTATGTTCTGTGTCGCATTTTTCTGTGCGAACCTCGTTGGGGCCGAGCCCCAGTCTCGACCGAACATACTTTTGATCATGGCGGACGATTTGGGCTTCTCGGACCTCGGCTGTTACGGTTCGGAAATTGATACTCCGAATCTAGATCGCCTAGCCCATAATGGGCTGCGCTTCACCCAGTTTTACAACACCGCCAAATGCCATTCGTCTCGTGTCAGCTTGCTCACCGGTTGTTGGTGTCGACAAGCGGGCGACGAAAGCTTGAAAGGGGCCGTTACAATCCCCGAAGTTCTCCGACCATCAGGCTATTTTACCGCAATGGTAGGTAAATGGCATTTGAGCAAACAACCCACAGATTTCGGTTTCGAAAGATTTTTCGGACATCTCTCCGGAGCCTGCAATTATTACAAAGGTGACAAAACATTTCGACTCAATGGCGCCCCATGGCCAGTCCCAGCGGAAGGCTTTTATACAACAATAGCCAATGTAGACCACGCTCTTGAATTTCTAAGCGAAGCTCGTACTACTGACAAGCCTTGGCTAATGTATATGGCGTTCAATGCGCCCCACGCGCCATTACAACCGCTTGAGCAAGATTACAAAAAATATCTAGGCCGTTACGACTCTGGCTGGGATTCCATGCGTGCAGCCCGATTGGCGAAACAAAAGGAACTTGGATTATTTCAAACAGATGTGGCCGCATCGCTACGGCCGGAGCATATCCCTGCTTGGGATAGCTTGGCTGCGGAAACACAAAAGTGGGAAGCGCGTCGCATGTCCGCCTACGCGGCTTTGATCGATCGTGTTGACCAGGAATTAGGACGAGTTCTAGCGGATCTAGAAAAGAATAACGAACTTGAGAATACGCTCATTCTCTTTGTTTCGGATAACGGTGCTTGCCCTTATGATCGCAATAACGTGGGCCAAAACAAAGAACCGTACCAATCTAATGTTGCCTGGAGCGACAGCACCGGTTGGGCCTGGGCTCGCAACTCCCCCTTTCGCTTCTACAAACAAAATCAATTTGAAGGTGGTATTGCTACGCCAGCCATTATCCATTGGCCCGCTGGCTTAAGGACTAAACCTGGCTCGCTGGTCCATACACCAGCTCATTTGGTTGATATCCTTCCTACATTGGTCGATGTTTCGAATTCCATTATGCCTGCAACATTCCCTGAGCGAACACTCACGCCTCTGGCTGGTGTTTCGCTCACGCCGATTTTCGCAGGTGGGAACTTATCGCGTCGTCCACCCATCCACCTTCTCTTTTCAGCGGATCGTGGGCTTCGAGATGGGGATTGGAAAATCGTTAGCTTCAAAGGCGGCCCCTGGGAACTCTACAATATCGCGAAAGATCGTACTGAACTGCATAACCTTGCCAAAGTTCATCCTGACATGGTCGAGCGAATGGTAAAGGCGTGGCATGAAACAACCGCAAATGTACTTAATGCACCTCCCAGCGAACGATCCCCCGTTAACGACGGTGTAGAATCCAAAGTGCATCGGGAATGGTCCATCTATGATCGCGGCGCAAACACTAGTTCACGAGCCGCTGGACGCAATTAAAGTTCTTGGAGCATACGCGTTGCCGTCGCGCGATGAAATTGAATCGAGCAACACTTCCTTGCAATCGCCGTCTTTCACAATAACCGACAAAAATGGTGACTACTTGCCGCGTTCATTCCTAAAGTGCTCAAAAACACTTTTCGCAAAATACGAGATACACAGAAAGCGTACTAAACCATCTCAAGGCCTGTCATGGTGCTGGTACCCGTTGCAAACTGATCGGTTTCCATTCCAACACGCTGCAGCAAACTGACAAAGAGATTTGGCAAAGGATAGTTGTTTTTTCGATCGAAGGCTAAGTGTTGGCCATGCCGGAACCCTCCACCAGCCAAAACGACCGGCATGTTCCGATTATCATGACTGGACGCGTTCCCAAGATTGCTCGTAAGAAGCACAGATGTCTGATCCAGTAAAGTTCGGCCCTTATCATCTACGCCATTCATGTCGCGCAAAAACTCTCCCCAGGCCTTCATGATCTCTGTTTCGACAATTGCCAATTGCCCAAGTTTCTCTTCATCCATCCCGTGATGGCTCAAATTGTGGTATCCCTCATCCACACCAGGTACCGGAACCACACCGCCAGATCCACCCATGTGATAGGTGATAAAACGGGTTGAGTCGGTCTCAAGTGCGAGCTTTAATACCGAACACATCAGACGTTGTCGACCTATGAAATCATTGGGATTACCAACATCAACCGGCTGCCGCATATTCACTTTAGGCTTCGGCTTCTCTGCCCACTCTTGGCTTGCTGCTAACCTGAGTTCCAATTCTCGCACACTATCCAAATAGTTACTCAATCGCTCGCGATCTCCCGCCCCCAATGATCGTGACAAAGAGCGTGCATCCTCATTGACCAAATCCATGATACTTCGCCCTTCGCGAACACGCTCCGCTTGCTTCGCTCTTTCTTGAGGAGAATCATCAATAAATAGCAATTCAAAGATTCGTGATGGACTATCCAGCGCAGGAACCATCGCACCATTGTCTGTATACGATGGACTACTGGTACCGCTGCTGCCAACCACTAATGAAGGATAACGAGTCTCACTACCCAAATGTTTGGCCATGTACTGATCCAACGAGATCGTATTCTTGGCTCGCCCAGAACTCCCAACCGGATTGGCCGTCAACAGACTTGCCTCGGCACGATGTCCTCCAGACACGCCCGGATGCGATGTACCGGAAACCACCGTCAACTGATCTCGTAAATCACCAAGCGGTTCAAGATAACGACTCGGCTTGTATTCACTCCCGGACTCACTTGGATTGAGATTATCTGCTAACAGACCCAGGCCAAGTGTCATGGCGACAAAGCGCCGAGGCGGCTCTGCGGCGTCATCGGTTGAGCCAACAGCCTTCTGCATGGCCGATAACCAGGGCAAGCCAATCGCTACCCCAACTCCACGCAGCATGGTTCGACGCGACACAATCAAGCCACGATTTAAATTGAAGGTCGGTTTCATTTACCTAGTTACCTTTTGGGATCTGCCCACTATTTGCTTCTGAAAATGTCGCTGTTTACCACAGCATGGAGTATGGAGCGTAGGCCATAACCATCGCGCGAACTCGCTGACACAATTTCATCAATCTCGTCACGATCTGTGTAGGCCGGAAAACTACCCGTAGCAACAATGATCAGTTTTTCGGCCACGTTTTTCGCCAACTTTTCGGGTTTCGAGCATAAGATTCCCCGAAACTCATCCACGTTGGCAAAGTGCTTACCCTCTGCAGTGTCGTAGCTTGCATCTACCTTGATGCCACTCCCCTTCTTTTTGTCGACACCGCCATAGACATCACGATAACGCCCCGCTGGATCGTAATTCTCTAACGCAAACCCTGGAGGATCTATCTTTACATGACAAACCGCGCACGCTTCGCTATTGCGATGTTTGGCCAATAGCTCGCGGATAGACGTAGCTCCTCGAATATCAGGTTCAATGGCTGGCACTCCCT
>JBILTA010000484.1:0-4671 GCA_044371785.1 Pirellulaceae bacterium
ATCGCGCTTATTGGGACGTTCTATCGCACCGCCGTACACAGTGGATGTATCGGGCGACGAGCTTGGCGGCGGGATGCCTAGCCTTCGGCATACGGGCTAAACGAGCAAGCCGCCGGAAGATTTGTTTTCGCCGGCTCAGTGTCAACTCTTGCGTTTCAGGCCCATGTCGGCCATGAGAATTTGCATGTCTTCCCATACAAGCTTCTTGGCATCGGGATTGCGCAACAAATACGCGGGATGATAGGTGACCAATACCTTCGCTCCTCGAAAGGCATGGAACTTGCCACGCAACATTCCGACCGATTCGGTGCGCTGCAAGATCGCACGCACGGCCACTGCACCCAAACAGACAATGTACTGCGGTTGCAATACTTCTAACTGTAATTCAAAGAAAGGGCGACAGCTCTCCACCTCTTCCGGAGTCGGCGTTCGATTGCTCGGCGGACGACAACGTAGTGAATTGAGAATGTAGACATCATCGGGTCGCTTCAACGTTGTGGCTTCAATAATCTTGTCCAACAACTGGCCCGCTTTGCCCACAAACGGCAACCCCTGTTTGTCTTCGTCCGCACCAGGTGCTTCGCCAAAAAAACAAACCTTCGGTTGCAATGTGCCATCACCAAAAACAGTCTGAGTCCGGTGTGTAACCAACTCGCGACATTTCGTACAAGCAGCAACTCGCTTTTTCAAGTCGGCAAAGTTCTGCTCCCGCTGATCCAAAGTCAAAACGGGAAGTTGCCAATTGGCAAATTGCGGTGCAGGTGCGAGCTTAACTGGCTGCTTGTCTTTGCTCGCAGGTGGCTGAAACGCTGGTCGCGCTTCAGGCGCTGTTTCGGCAACAACGGGCGTCGGTTCAGCAACTTTCGGTGCCAATGCGGGTTCGACTTTAATAGTAGGTTGCGCGGGAGCAAGCGGCGAACCCTGATCAAAACGTTGCAATAAATCCCGTACGTTGACCTTCGTCCCATCGGGCATCAAATACCAACGCAATCCACTCCGCCGATACATTTCCAAGACTTGACGCAAACTCCCCATGACAACTTCAGCTGCATCGCTGAACGCTACCGCATGGGGCGTAGTCGCTTGATTTTGTGGATTGTGTTGAGGCGAATGGCTCATAGGACTCGGCTGTTGAGCAAATCAATTTCTGGCAAACTAGGCGCGGAATCGATGAGAAATCACCGGGAAAACGGAAGTTTACCAATTTTGGAGCTTCGCTGCTCAATCTCAACCGAGGAATCGCTTCTAAAACAGCCAAAACGAGGGGGTTTTTGGGTAAAGCCCTCCCGAATTGGGAGTCTTTCGAGTAGTATTTTGGTTCGAATCGTTCGCTGTGTAAGTTTGTGCGCGGCGAGTCCATCCAGCGAACATTAATTCAACGGCAGCGAAGCGAGCATGGCGGTATCTAAGGTTGCGATTGTTGGGCGACCCAACGTCGGTAAGTCTAGTATTTTTAATTGGTTAGCAGGTCGACGACTCGCAATTGTCGACGATATGGCTGGCGTTACGCGCGATCGATTGATGACGCTGATCGAACACAACGGTCGATTCTTTGAGTTGATCGATACCGGCGGGATGGGAATCCAAGACGTTGACAATCTGACGTCCGAAGTTGAACGCCAGATCGAAATGGGGATCGAAGAAGCAGACTTATTGTTGTTTGTCGTCGACACGCGCGCTGGCATGATCGGCTTGGACCAAGTGGTTGCTGAGCGTCTACGCAAAGTTGATAAACCTGTTCTGCTGATTGCGAATAAGGCCGATCATCCAGGATTGGATATCGAAGCGGAAGAGTTTCATAAGCTGGGACGTGGATGGCTGCTGCGTGTGAGCGTTCTGCAGAATCGGCACAAAGAAGATTTGTTAGACGCCATTCTCGAACGCTTGCCTGACGTCGAGCATACGCCTGAAGCGGCGAAAATGAAGATCGCCATCGTGGGACGTCGCAACGTCGGCAAAAGCACGTTCGTCAATACATTGGCGCAGGCTGATCGTTGCATCGTAAGCGAAGTGCCCGGAACAACACGCGACAGTGTGGACGTTCATTTTGAGTTGGATGGCCAGACGTTTATTGCAATCGATACGCCCGGTCTGCGAAGGCAAAAAAGCGTTCGCACCGATATTGATTTCTATGGAACCCATCGAGCTCAGCGCAGTATCCGCCGCGCCGATGTGGTGTTGCATTTTCTCGATTGCTCCCAAGGTATTTCGAAAGTTGATAAACAGCTTTCGCAATACATTGAAGACAACTACAAGCCTTGCGTTTTTGTCGTGAATAAGTGGGATCTTCTCAAGGACCAAATGCCTACGGATCGTTGGGTTCGCTATCTGCGACAGAACTTTCCGAAGATGAGTTACGCTCCGATAGCGTTTGTCACGGGACAGACGGGTAAGAATGTCAAGACGCTTTTGAATCACGCGCAAATGCTCTTCAAACAATCGCATACACGTGTGACAACGGCGAGTTTGAATCGTTTGGTTCAAGCTGCTATTAAGAAACATGAGCCTCACTTATACAGCAATAAGCGACCTCGCATTTATTATGCAACTCAAATCACTGCGCCACCTCCGACGATTGTGGCGATGTGCAACATGCCCGAAGGTTTTTCTTCCAGTTATCGTCGATATTTGATGGGTGTGTTGCGGGATTATTTACCTTTTGGTGAAGTCCCAATCAAAGTCTATTTCCAGAAGCGACAAAGCTTGGAAGAAGGGGCGAAGCGGCCTAAAGAAGAGGGGCCGCCGGATATGTCGAAAGTTCAAGTGTATGCTTTCGATGATGACGGCAATCCGATTGATCCCAACGAAATGGCGATGCAAGATGGAGACGAGCTGGATCGGGAGGATTTCCTCGATGAAGAGTTTGCCGATGAGTTTGAAGACGATGACATGCTCGAAGAGGAATTTGCTGAGGACGAGGTGGTAGAAATCAAGGGCTACGACCTGCATCCCGATACGCCACGCGCGGAAGAAAACACGCCGCACGCGGAGGAAAGCACTGATGAGAGCAGCGTAGAAAACTCAGAAGACAATACACCAGAGGAAGCTGAAGAGAAGCCACCAGAGTAATGCGTCTGATGATGCCTTCTAAGGTTAAAGAGCCGTTGTAGGATCGTTACGGCTGCTGTTTCCGAAACGGATTTGGCGGAATCGGTGATGGCAGTCTGTTGTTTTTGGGCTTCAGAGGGAGATGTAGTGTAGATTTCACTCAGTGACATCTATCTAATGACGCCGTACGCATCGTAGCGGATATACGGTTTGTAGCGGTTGGCAAGGACGTACGGATGGGCAAAACCAACATCGTTGATTTAGATCCAGGTTCTGTGCCATCGATGTTGGCCGACTATCATCCACCGGCAGGTGTTTTGGACGAATTGCGTGGGCCCGATGGAACGGTTCGACCTGCATGGCAAACCTTCGTTCAACGATTGCAACAACTTGGGCCAGCCCGGATCGAAAAACGTTGGCAGCGAACTCGGCGATTGGTGCGCGATGCGGGGTTGGTTTATCGACCTTATGGTGATTCGGAAAGTGAGCCGCGTCCTTGGAAGTTAGATGCCATTCCCTGGATCATTGATTCCGCGCAGTGGAAGATCATTTCTGAAGGTCTGCAACAACGGGCTCGATTGTTGAATCGCGTGTTGCAAGATATTTATGGTCCACAGCGGTTGGTAAAGTCAGGTGAAGTACCGGCCGATTTTCTGTTTTCGCATCCCGCGTTTCGGCGAGACTTTCACGGTCAGAAGTTGCCCAATAAATGCTTCTTGCATTTTTATACAGCCGATTTGGCACGTTCGCCCGACGGTCAATGGTGGGTTGTCGCCGATCGAACAGATGCACCTTTAGGTTTCGGCTATGCCCTAGAAAATCGACTGGTGCTATCGAGAACCTATCCACGTATTTTTCATGAATGCCAAGTGCAGCGTCTTGCGCCATTCTTCATCAAAGTTCGCGAATTGTTGCAGCAGCTCGCGCCTCAGAACAAAGATAATCCACGTACCGTCTTGTTGAGCCAAGGCCCATCGACACCAGGGTATTTTGAAGATGCCTATCTTGCGCGTTACCTCGGTTACACGTTAGCCGAAAGCGGTGACCTTTCGGTGCGCAATGGAAAGGTGTTGTTGAAGACTTTGGGTGGTTTGGCACCGGTCGATGTTATCATGCGACGAATGAGTGACCAGTATGGCGACCCACTCGAATTGCAGAGCGATGCTGGATTGGGCGTGGCCGGATTACTGACTGCAGTTCGCAGCGGTAATGTGCTTATCACCAATGCGTTAGGTAGCTCGGTCGTCGAATCATCTGCCATGATGGCGTTCTTGGGGCCGCTCTGCGAATTGATGCTGGGGCAGACGCTTAAGCTCCCATCCGTGGCGACTTGGTGGTGTGGCGAAGAGAAAGAGCTGAAATATGTCAGCGAACATTGGCGCGATTTGGTGGTAGCGTCTGCGTATCGCGTGTCTCGTCAAAAAGCGGTCGCCGATTTGCATGGTAAAGGGCTAACCGGCACCAACGTCGTTGAGCAATTGCGGCGCAATCCGACCGCTTATATGGGCCAGGAACAGGTCAATCGTTGCACAGTGCCCGCCTGGTTGGACAATCGGTTGGTCCCGATGCGAGCGGCGCTGCGAGTTTATCTTGTTGGAGATGGTGAAAATTATCACGTCTTGC
>JBILTA010000485.1:0-4670 GCA_044371785.1 Pirellulaceae bacterium
TCGAACGTTTAGAAATGCGTTTAAAATTGATGGAAGAGGAACAACGACAAGGGATTGATATCACCAAGTTCTATTCGGCCAATCAGAGGAAGTTTGAATTTCCTGATGAGGAAATGGGGTAGTTTTCAGTGATTCAGTGATTCAGTGGTTCAGTGATTCAGTTTTCAGTGATTCAGTTTTCAGTGAGTGAAGTGAGGTTAGTTGCCGATTAGTTTGGAGTAGACTGAGCGGGCGATGGCGGGGTCTTCGGTGCCTGCTATGATGGCTCGACCATCCGAGAAAAGTGTAATGTGATACGGCTCGACTTGGACTCGCAATAAAAACGCATTGACGTGCACTTCACCATGAACCGCTAATCGCTCACTCATTTCCTTTAAGTTGATACGCTGTGCCGCCGGCGCTTGCACTTGCACTGCATTTTTACCACATAGAACCAAAGCCGCCGCACTACGTCGTCCTTCCAAAAACTCATAGTCCCTTTTCTTACAAGCCGGACAACTATTGTCAGTGGTTAAAGCGGCTAACGAAATCATGCGCTGCGTTCCACGCCACATATCGAAAACTTGCAATTGCCCCAATGTCTCGTTGGTGCGGTGCGATAACAACTTGATCGCTTCAATAGCCTGACACGATGCGATCATCGACACCGCAGGTCCCAAAACGCCCAAAGTGTCACATGTTCCGACGCTGTCAGCGGGTGGGAGCTCTGGTAACAAGCAGCGAAAGCAGGCAGTCTTGCCTGGCAACATGGGGAGCACCTGGCCCTGCGCACCAATGCAACCGGCATGCACCCACGGTTTGTTATGAGCCAACGCAAAATCGTTGATCAAATAGCGGGTCTCAAAATTGTCGGTTCCATCCAAAATCAAATCGATATCGCCCAGCAACGAATGGACGCTGCGATGCGTGAGATCTTCTACTGCAATGTCGATGTGGACAAGCGAATTGATCGCCTTCAATTTTTCGGCGGCCGCGACGGACTTCGGTAATCGCTCTTGCGCATCCGATTCAGTGAAGAGCGTTTGACGCGGCAGATTATCCCATTCGACCCAGTCTCGATCGATCAAGCGAACCCGACCAACTCCGGCTCGCACCATCCGCTCGGCCAAAACGGATCCCAATGCCCCACACCCACAAATTGCGACCGATGACCGAGCGAGCAAATCCTGCCCGGCTGTCCCCAATGGGGCAAACTGCGTCTGTCGACGATATCGATTGCTAGCATTAATCTCGGAATCAGAGGGGGACAATTTGAAAATCTCGCTGTTCCATCAAAAAAATATGGGGCTAACGACAGTGTACCCGAATCCCCTCCCCTGCCAAATCGGGGAATGATGTTGCCTTCCCGATCATGAGTTCTTAAACTTCCGAGGCCGAGAAGATATTGGTTCGGCAAATGATTTGAAAATATTGCCGGGATTGAAAGTCAGCAGGGAGGCTGAGCATGTCGGTATCCATTATTGTTCCGATTTACAACGAAGTTGAAAATATTCCTCGGCTCTACGAACGATTATTGCCCGTGTTGGATCAGCTCAATACGGAAGTGGAAGTCGTATTGGTGGATGACGGCTCTCGTGATGGGAGTCGCGAGGCGTTAGAGCAACTGGCCAAAGAAGATCCGCGAATGGTGGTGGTCGAGTTTCGACGCAACTACGGCCAAACAGCGGCGATGCAAGCCGGCTTAGAATACGCGCAAGGTGAATACTTGGTTACCTTGGACGGCGACCTTCAGAACGATCCCAACGACATTCCGATGATGTTAGCCAAGCTGGATGAGGGCTACGATTTGGTGCATGGTTGGCGCAAAAATCGCCAAGATCAATTGCTCAGTCGCAAGGTTCCCTCCTGGATGGCCAATTGGTTGATTTCTAAGGTTACCCGTTTTCCGATTCATGATTTAGGTTGCACGCTGAAAGCCATGCGCCGCGAAGTCGCCGACGAATTAGAGCTGTACGGTGAGATGCATCGCTTCATTCCCATCTTAGCGAATTGGCGCGGTGCGCGTTGCGTTGAAGTGGTGACAACCCATCATCCACGTCTCTATGGAAAAACTAAATACGGTTTGTCGCGTACCATTCGCGTTGTGCTCGACTTGATCACCGTAAAGTACATGCTCGATTATTACAGCAGCCCGATGAAGTTATTCGGTCGGATAGCGTTTGGATTTATGGCTGCTGGAACGGCTGCTTTAGCGGCCACGGTTTTGGCAAAGCTGTTTGCCGGCATGGACATGACAGGCAACCCACTTTTGTTGCTCGGTGTGATGTTGTGCATTGTGGCCGTACAAATGATGAGCGTGGGCTTGTTGGGTGAAGCGACGACGCGATTATACTATAGTCGTGATAGTCGTCGTCCATTTACCGTCCGACGTGTGCTCAACGGTTTCGGTCGCAACCAGCAAGAGCATGACCAACGACATCGCGACGAACTAGAGCATGAAAAAACACAGCGCTTTCCTGCAATTGTCGAGCGAAAGCGAGCCGCTTAACAGAACGCTTTCGCTATGTATTTATCGAGTGCATCGATTGAAAATTTGAAACGTCGAGCTGAACTTTTGCGAGCGGCTCGACGTTTTTTTGATGATCGCGGCTTTATCGAAGTGCAAACACCCGTGTTGTCTCGAGATACGGTGATCGATCGACATCTTGAGCCCTGGATTGTCGAGCGAAGTGAGTTGCTCACTTGGGGATTTGCTGAGCCACGAGCTTATTTACAAACGTCGCCCGAATTTGCGATGAAGCGTCTGCTGGCCAGTGGTATGCAATCGATTTATCAGATTGGGCCCGTCTTTCGCGGTGGCGAACGCGGTCCATTGCATAACCCTGAATTTACGATGCTCGAATGGTATCGCGTCGGTGAAGACTATCGTGGTGGCATGCAGTTTCTGATTGACTTGCTTACTGCATTGCTACCGGTTTCGGTGTTAGCATCAGCTGACGGCTCGATGCCGGAGATTCGTACTTATCAAGATGTTTTTCAGCAGCATGTGGGCATCGATATCTTGGTGGCCCGTAGAGAAGAGCTTGCCGAGTTAGCGTGCGCGCGCGGCGTGGTGAGTTCGACCGATTGGAGTGACGATTGGGACGATTGGTGCAACCTGCTTTTTACGGAGTTGGTGCAATCGCGTTTGGGACTGCTGGCTCCGACGGTGGTGAGTGATTTTCCGGCGAGCCAATCGGCGTTGGCGCAGATATCGAAACGCGACTCGCGTGTCGCGGAGCGATTCGAAATTTTTTATCGTGGTGTCGAGTTAGCCAATGGTTACCACGAGCTTTTGGATTCTGCCGAATTGCGTCGACGGAATCGAGAGATCAATGCTCAGCGACGTGGTGACGGCAAACTCGAGTTGCCGGAAGAAAGTCGCTTATTGGAGGCGATGGATTCTGGGATGCCATCGTCTGTTGGCTGCGCCTTGGGTTTTGATCGTTTGGTGATGTTAGCTTGCCAAGCGAATTCTTTAGACGAAGTCCTCCCCTTCCCCATCGAGAGGGCTTAGGGCAGTTTTCAGTGATTCAGTGATTCAGTGATTCAGTGATTCAGTGATTCAGTGATTCAGTGATTCAGTGATTCAGTGATTCAGTGGGGCGGTTTTCCTTAGAGAAACTGAAAACTGAACCACTGAACCACTGAAAACTTCTCTCCCTTTGACCAAAGGTGTCCAAGGCCTGCCGTATTATATCTCTGTCGAGACGATGCAAGCCAAGGCAGGATGCAAGCCAAGACAGGCACGATCCTGTGTGAGCTTGAACAGTTACTGTCACTTTAGACAGAAGTACAAAATGTCATGTTTGTGACATTGACAATACTGTTTTAATGTATATACTTTCTCGGAATGAGACAGAAAAGGTGTCTCAAACTGAGAAAAGATCTCGAAATGAGACGGTTTGGGAGTTGCCATCAGGGGATTACCTGAACCGGTGTGACATGTATATTGGAGTTTTTGGTTCGGTTTCCGCGAAATCGGAAGTGAATATTGAGGGTCAGTTGAAGTTTGAGGTCGCTTGTCGGTTGAAGCAGGTAAGAACTTTAAAGTTTTGATGTGGATTCCGCAGAAATAGCTCTCTTTGGTATGGAAGTTGCGGAAGGATGGAGAGCTATGAAGTCAAACTTCGATGTGTTTCGGCTTTGATTTGAGTTTAAAATTTTTTCTGCAAGTTTGTTCTTCAAGGAGGTAGCTGGGATGCTAGTACTAAGTCGCAAAGAAGGCGAAAAGTTGGTTGTTGGCGAAAACATCACGATTGTGGTATCGAAGATATCCGGCAATCGAGTGACGATCGGAATTGAAGCTCCACGCGACGTCAAAGTGGTACGTGGCGAACTGGAACGCGAGCATGTACCGGTCGTAGAACGCGACCTACAGCCAAGCGAAAACCAAGTGTTTCACTTGCGTTTGAAAATCGATAACGAAATGGTCGCACTGCAAAAAGACGTCGGCTGATCGAACAAAAATTAGGTATAGTCCGGTCACTGGCCGATTCCCGACCGTGACCGGGTTACTACTTTGATTCACCACGAAAAAAACGAAAAGCACGAAACGAACATCGCGCATGTCTTGGCTCGCTTAACGAAACCACGAAACCTATTGTGGTTGGATTTCGTTGGGGCCGCCACTACAGCGATTGTCACCGGTGCTGTTCTAACCACCTTGGTACCGACAGGTCTACCAGTCC
>JBILTA010000486.1:0-4665 GCA_044371785.1 Pirellulaceae bacterium
TTGCTCGGGCGCTGGAGTTTTCTTGGACGGTGGACTGCCGAGCTACTGCATGCTCGGCAGTGGATTGCTCGGGCGCTGGAGTTTTCTTGGACGGTGGACTGCCGAGCTACTGCATGCTCGGCAGTGGATTGCTCGGGCGCTGGAGTTTTCTTGGACGCAGGACTGCCGAGCTACGGTGTCTCAATCGGCAGGGATGGATCGGTTGAATACTGAGCCCAACCTTGATAATAATTTGCCGGACTTGGGTAACCCAAAAGCTCGATCACAAACACACCCACACTGCTGCGACCACCGGATTGGCAATGCACAATCACAGGCACTTCGGTCGATAACTTCGCCTCGCTTAACTTCGCACTTAGTTGCTCGTCGGGGAGGAACTTTCCGTCGGCATCCAGAAACTCGACCCATTCAACATGGCGAGCGCCCGGTACATGTCCTTTGCGAACTCCAAACCCGGCTTTACCAGTGAATTCCCCCTCACTGCGATTGTCGATCAATATTGCATTTTGGGTCGTAATACACATCTCTACTAATTGATCGAGATCTGCATACCGGCGAGTGTCAAAAACCACGGGATGCTCGATCGGTTTAACCATCGTGGCCACTGTACTTGATTCACCACCCGCTTTGGTCCAGCTGGTGAAACCTCCATCGAGAATCGCAACTTGCTTCACACCAAGATATTTTAAGAGCCACCAAAGCCGAGCCACCTCTGGCATCATGTCACCGTAGACCACAACTTGTGTCTCAGGTGTAATGGCCAATTGATCGAGAGGTTCTTGCCAAAGCTTTTCGTCGGTCAATCCAAACGGTTGCATCGACTGTTTCTTCCATAAGACCATATCGACCAACAATGCACCTGGTATATGTCCCTGGTCATAAGCAGCTCGGTCGCGTGTATCGAGCAGGCGAAACTTGCTACCGTCAAATTCGGTTTTCAGTTTCTCTGCCGAAATCAGTAGTTGTCCACGCTTTGAAATCACTTCTGGTTCCACAGCTAAGGCAGGCGACAGCCCACCCAACAACAACACACAGGCGAGGAAATAGCGAAACATGGGGAAACCTTTATGCTCAACCTAAGCCGAATCAGCGGGGGCAAAACAAACCGACCGCATTATAGTCCAACCTCAGCCTGCCGTCATATTCGTACCCGATTTTGTACTCAAGCGCGGCGTAACCCGCATATTCGCTCGCTGAAATCGGATCCGCACACTTCTAGCAATCGTGCACAATTGTGGCGAAATTTCGGGCAATTAGCCTGGGATAGATCCATATTCGCTTCTCTGTGGACTCCATTTTATGCCGTGGTTTTGGTTCATCCTCATGCTGATGGCATTGCTGGTCGGGAATTCAGTTGGCTCGTCCAGCAGTCTAGCCGCTTTCTTGCAAGGGCTGCAGAAAAACGAACCCAACTTCTTGGTGTTGATTGGCCCTTCCATGGTCGCTTTATTGTTGGCCAAAGCTTGGATGGTCTACATCGGTCGATATGTGGAGAGCGGTGAACTCTCGCAGGAGGCAGCCTCCAACATGTGGGAGCATGGCCTCCGCTGGGCTACGATTCTCGGAGCTTCTGGACTGGTGCTATTGGAGCCGTTGGCGGGTGTTACAGATCAGGTTGTTAATGCGAAAGAGTATTCCGAAACCTGGGCGACGCTTTTGGCGCTTATGCCTCTACTCCTATTTGCACTTATGATGGATAGCCTGGCCTATCAATGGGAGCAATATTGCTTTCAGAGTGCAGAAGACAGCGCATCATCTTCTCTGGAAAAGCCACTTCTTTTCTTATGGCGGAAGGCTCAGTTCGGTTGGCTGATGCCGTTGGCTCCTATGCTCATTAGTTGCATGGGTGTTGATCTGTTGAAGCTAATTTTTTCAGAGGAGATGTTGCAGCAATGGGCCATTCTGTTTGTACCCGTTCTTTCCTTACTCGTGGCGATGGCTGTGGGGGGGATGGTATTGTCGGTTTGGACAGAATCGATGATGCAAACGCATCCGCATGGGAAACAATGGCAAAAGTTATTTCAAGAGATTGGTGAACCTGTTCGCGACATTCGTATCTGGCGAACGGGAAATCGAATCAACAATGCGATGCTGCTCGGTTTCGTATCACGTTTTCGATACGTGATCTTGACCGATAAGCTTCTCTCAACTCTCACTACGCGCGAACTCGAAATGGTGCTGTTGCATGAAGCCGCACATAGCAAGTGCCAACATGGTTTGAAACGCTTTTTGATGTTGGCCGGTGGGTTGGCCACGTTAGGGACTGCGTTTCAGTTGTGGTGTTGGGGGATAGGGAATCTTGATTCGTGGAACCCGGCAGAAACTATGAGCTTGGGCGTTTGGAGAATCGCTTACTGGGGAGGTGTAGTAGGCTTGTTTCTGCTGAGTCTATTGTTGGCACGCTGTGTCAAATGGATTTGGCACCGGACCGAGTTGGAGGCGGATAGAGTGGCTTGCCAACTTTCGGTTCAGTTCCGCCAGGGAGAGTACTCTGCGGGCGAGTCAACTGAAGTCCTCCATTGGAACAAGCGTCGGCAACATTGGAAGTCGGCGATGGAACTAAGTACGGCTCTTTACAATCTGGTGGGCAACGAACAGCGAGCGGCGCGCGACACTTGGACTCACCCAAGTGTAAAGTCGCGTGTTAGAGAGCTGGCCAACTTCTTTGCCTTGGGAGGGCGCTGATAACTTGAAACGCGAAAACTCGCAGTATTGAGTCGAAAACAACTCGATTTCTCGCCAGCACGTCACTCTTGGCATATTCGTTGCAGGTAGGTCTTTTGGGAAGCTTTTGTGAGCCTTCAGGGGAATTTTGCAGGAGCGATTGATTGAGACCCAGGTTCGTGACCGACATTGGGTTAGGCGATCTTCCCACCCAACCCTCCCTCCTTCCATCCCTTGCATTTCTTGTAAGGCAACAACAGGACCAGCAGCGATGAAAGCAACTGAACCGAATTCATTATTGATTCGAATCGATCAAGCCTTTTCCGTGTCCCCCCATTTGTGCGGGCGACAGTTGGTGATCGAGACCGACGCAGATACCGTGGTAGTGCGTGGAACGGTCGAGACCTATTACCAAAAGCAAATGGCTCAGGAAATTATGCGCCGAGTCGAAGGGGTGCAGAAGATCGATAACCAATTGGAAGTTTCCTGGGGCTAATCCGGACTTTTTTGTCCACGACTTTCTTGATCCTCCCCTGCTCTGACTGGGTGTGGGCTGTCCAATCGCTGGGCTTGAGTTCTAATCTCAGCGTACCAATTGCAACTTCTGCGTTGAGTTGCAGCGATTGGATTTCGTTTTCGGTCTTGGATCAAGGAAACAGAGCTATGGCACGAACAGGCGTGATTACATTCAAGGGGTCGCCAATGACCCTGCTGGGCGATGAAGTCAAGGTTGGTCAAGCAGCCCCTGCGTTCACCCTGCACTATTTCGAAGGCGGTCTGAAGACCATCAGCAATGGGGATATCAAAGGCAAGCCCACTTTGCTCAACATTGTCCCATCGTTGGATACAGGCGTCTGCGCCATTCAGACCAAGAAGTTCAATACGGAATTAGCCTCTTTAGGGGATAAGGTCAACGCTGTCACTGTCAGCCGCGATACTCCATTTGCTCAGAACCGATTTTGTGGAGCGGAAGGTATCAAGTCGCTCAAGAACGGAAGCGACTACCAAGCAGGTTCGTTTGGTCTGGCATGGGGTCTGATGATTGATGAGCTAAAACTATTAGCTCGCGCAGTATATGTATTGGATGCTAATGGCACCGTAGTATATGGTGAAATTGTTCCTGAAGTTGCATCAGAACCGAGCTATGAGAAGGCCTTAGAGGTTTTGAAAAAACTCGCTGGCTGATCGACAAATTTTGTTGACTTCGCGTATTACACATACTGATAATCGCTTCCTTGAGCGGGCTCTTGTCTACATGGTCTGCATATGGCCTACATGTCCGGCACCTCAGATGGAGTCGCTTATAAGGTAATTCCAGTTTGTGTTTCGTGAAGGGTTTGTGCTGTGACGAATATTTATGTGGGAAACCTGTCGTATCGAGCAACAGAAGATCAACTTCGAGAAGCTTTTGGTCAGTATGGTCAGGTCTCTCAAGTAAGCATCATTATGGATCGTGAGACAGGTCGTTCCCGTGGATTCGCCTTCGTTGAAATGCCGAACAATGAAGAGGCTCAGTCAGCGATCGAGAATCTGAACGAGCAAGAAGTTGCTGGGCGACGAGTGACGGTCAACGAAGCTCGGCCGCGTGAAGAGCGTTCTGGCGGAGGTGGTCGCGGCGGTTACCGTGGTGGTAATAGCAGTGGTCATTCCGGGGGCGGACGCCGAGATCAGTATTAAGTAAGTCGCGTCGCCGCGATGACTTTATGTCATGGCTGCTGAAGTAGCTCGGCAGTCCTCTGCCGAGATATTGAATTTAGCCTTCGGAAGTAATGGTGAGGCTAGTCGCGATGCGCGTCCCTGGTCGTGCTCGGCAGTGGATTACTCGGTCGCTGTAGTTTTCTTGGACGCAGGACTGCCGAGCTACTACGCGCCGAGATGCGCGTTCGTAGTCGTGCTCGGCAGGGATTACTCGGTCGCTGTAGTTTTCTTGGACGCAGGACTGCCGAGCTACTACGCGCGGCGATGCGCGTTCCTGGTCGTGCTCGGCAGTGGATTACTCGG
>JBILTA010000487.1:0-4649 GCA_044371785.1 Pirellulaceae bacterium
AGTGGAGTTGTTTGAATCCGAAGCGAAAGAGGTTGCCGTGTGAGCCTTGTACAGCGTATGATTCAGGGCGAAGGTGCTGTCGAGCGACGTTGAAGTTCCTCTGGCGAAGAAATCTCTGGAGATAGCGAAGAAATCTCTAGAGAAAATGGAGTGGTACATTATGGCAAAACGCAAGGAGGATAATCTTTCCGAGGAAGAGCGGTATTTGCTCGGTACGATTCAGCAACGACCGACGCGATTGCAGGCTCAATCGATCAAAGCGCTGGTGAATCGGCTGGTATCTGAACGCGGTTATGCCGCTGTACAGGGGGGGGAAGCGATTCGTGAAGCGTGGGATCAGGTGGTAGGTAGGGAAATCGCAGGCCAGACCAAGCCTGGTAACCTGCGGGCAGGTGTGCTCCATATCCATGTGGCTGATAGTTTGACACTTCAAGAGCTTCATTTCCGCAAAAAGCAGATTCTGCAGAGGCTACAGTCGGTGAACAAGGAACTTCGGATTTCGGACCTAAAATTTAAGCTTTCTGGGCATTAAAAGTTCCCTGATCCCCCAGCGCCGAAATGGGGAATTTCTGCTACAATACCGACCCTGCGGCGGACTCGATTGGATGGACGTAAATTCATTTCCGCCAACAGGTTGTAGCTAGTTCGTTTTGAACGTTTTTGCCGTTTCGTAGCCCCGCTATGACGGCTTAAACATAGACGCAACAGCACTATTAAAGCAACATAGCTACGCAATAGCAAAGCTTGGGAGATTGGAAAGCATGAGTGGTGACTCCGAGGAACTCTCTCTGGATCGATCCAATTATGAAGGCGATGACCTTAAGAAACTGAACGATTTGGAACACGTTCGTGCTCGCCCCAGTATGTACATCGGCGACACTGGACTGAAAGGATTGCACCATCTCGTATACGAAGTGGTTGACAACTCGATTGACGAAGCGATGGCTGGTCATGCCAAAACAGTTTCTATTACAGTCAACGCCGATGGATCAGTGACTGTTGAAGATGATGGTCGCGGTATTCCGGTAACACGTCACTCGCAACTTTCCGAAGAAATGGGACGTGACGTCAGTACGCTCGAAGGCGTGATGACGGTGCTTAAATTCGGTGGTAAGTTCGACAAAAAGTCGTACCAGACATCGGGTGGTTTGCACGGTGTGGGGGTTACCGTGGTGAACTTTCTATCGCAGTGGTGCGAAGTGGAAGTGCATCGTGACGGGGTCGTATCCACACAAACCTACGAGCGAGGCGAGCCACAAGGTCCCGTTCAGCAAGTTCGTAAATCCAATCGACGTGGAACAAAGACAACCTTCAAGCCCGACGGTACGATCTTTGCCAATACGAAGTTTAATTTCGATACACTCTACAAACGTCTGCAAGAACTCGCGTTTTTGAACTCTGGCGTCCGCATCATTTTTAAAGATGAACGCAACGGTGAAGGTGGAGATTTCTGCTACCAACGCGGTATCGTTGAATTCGTTGAGCATCTCAATCGTGCCAGCGAAACGTTGCACAACGATGTTATTTTGATTGAGGGTTCCTCGGATGGAATTCAATATTCCGTCGCCTTCCAGTACTCGAAAGAGTATTCCGAAAACCTGCAATCGTTCGTAAATAACATCAATACCATCGAAGGTGGTACGCACGTTTCTGGATTCCGCTCCGCTCTCACACGGTCGCTGAATAACTACGGCAAGAAAGAGAATATCATCAAGGAACAGTTGACAGGCGAAGATTTCCGCGAAGGATTGACAGCGGTAATCTCGTTGCGTGTTCCCCATCCGCAGTTCGAAGGCCAAACCAAAACAAAGCTTGGTAACAGCGAAGTCGAAGGCATTATCAACTCTGCAGTTGGTGAGCAGTTAACAAAATATTTGGAAGAACATCCTCGCAGCGCCAAGGACATCGTCCGCAAAGCCATTCTGGCTTCGGAGGCTCGCGATGCAGCTCGTCGAGCACGCGAATTGTTGCGTAAACGTAAGGATGCCCTTAGCGGTGGTGGCCTACCAGGAAAACTCCGCGATTGCATCAGCAACAAGATGGAAGAGTGCGAACTGTACTTGGTGGAAGGTGATTCGGCAGGTGGTAGTGCTGAAGGTGGTCGCTTCCGCGATACTCAAGCAATTTTGCCTCTTCGCGGTAAAATCATCAACGCTTTCAAGAGCCGTGAAGACAAAGTGCTGGCCAACGAAGAAGTGCAAAGCATGATCCAGGCTATCGGTGCTGGGATCGGCATAGATCAGAACATCGATAAACGCCGTTATAACAAAGTCATCATTATGACCGACGCGGATATCGACGGTTCCCACATCCGTACTCTGTTGCTCTGCTTTTTCTATCGGCAAATGTATCAGTTGGTTGTGGGTGGACACGTCTATGTGGCACAGCCGCCGTTGTTCCGCGTGATTCGAGGTCGTGGTAAAGAGACGTACTACGTCCAAACCGAAGAGGAAATGAAAACTCAGTTGACCGAACGAGGTTTGGCTGACAGTCGCTTGGTAATCGAAAATGGTTCGGAAATCAGCGGCGACAGTATGCGAAGTCTTTGCGCAACGCTCAGCTCCATGGAAGATTCTTTGCTTGCTCTCGAGCGACGTGGGATCAGTCTACGAGCCCATGCAGAACGTCAAGAGCTTGATTCTGGTCGCTTGCCCATTTATTCGGTTACGATTGGGCCTGAACTCCATTGGTTCGTTTCGCGAGAAAAACTTGATCAATTTTTGACCGATCGCGGTTTGACCGAAGTTCCTGTGAAGCCAGGCGATGCGGCGGCCAGCGGCAAGACCGATGCCGAAATAGCCGAGAGTATCCGACGAGCTCCACGCATTATCGAACTGCATGAAGTTCGCAATATCAACGCCGGCCTCAAGGGACTAGAAGCACTTGGTTTCAGCGTGACAGACCTGTTGCCTCAAGAGCGAACTGGTACCACCGAGTCGCGTTGGAAGTTGATCCGCGAAGAGAATGAAATCGGTGTCGACGATCTGCGTGGATTGCTCGGCGCGATTCGAGCAGCAGGTGAAAAAGGTCTTACCGTGACTCGCTTTAAAGGTCTCGGTGAAATGAACGCCGAGGAATTGCGTGAGACCACACTTGATCCAAGCAATCGTACCTTGGTGAAGGTGACTTTGACCGATGCCGCAGCCGCAGACGAGATGTTCCGCGTGCTAATGGGTGATAAAGTCGAACCACGTCGCGAATTCATCGAAAAGCATGCACTCGATGTTCGCAATTTGGATGTTTAATTTAAAGGGTGGATCGTCGTGCGAATCGGTCTGGCATTTCAATTGTTCTTTAAGGCATTGGCCGGTGGAAAAACGGCTGATGCACTGCAAGCTGTGTTGCAAGGCAAATCGGTAGAAAGTAAACCTGCTGCGGCGGGGTTGCCAAGCCCTGAAGCCAAAGCGACAGCTGAGCCAAAGCCAGTTCCAAAGCCTGCCGCGCCGTCGCAAAGTGAAGCGATTACTTTGTTGGCGACGCTGCAGCGCGAAGCACGTCTGATCGACCTAGTACAAGAACCACTGGAACAATATCCCGATGCACAAGTGGGGGCCGCAGCCCGTGATGTGCTGCGTGATACCCGCAAAGTGCTCGAGCGCATCTGCGGGATCAAGCCACTGCTATCTGAAGTCGAAGGGACAAAAGTCGACGTCCCTGCGGACGCCTCGCCAATGCGTTGGAAGATTTCCGGTTCATCTTCGGCAGCCAAACGAGGTGTGGTCGTGCATCCTGGCTGGCAAGCAACGCAATGCCAATTACCACAATGGAACGGAACTACTGCGGATGCCTTGGTCATCGCCCCGGCTGAAGTGGATCTCAACGCTTAAGGCTTCACGCAATCATGTCTGCAAGGTTTGCTGTCGGTATCGATTTGGGAACAACCAATAGTGTTGTTGCCTATTGCCAATTGTCGGAAGAAAAAGCCAACGTTCATTTGGTCCCCATTCCACAATTCGTCGCCCCTGGACAAATCGAGACTTTTTCTTCTCTCCCTTCGTTCATCTATTTGCCAACAGCCGAGCAATGGGCCAGCGGCGTTTGGAGATTGGAGGGTGAGCCATATCAGAATCTTGTCATCGGTGCCTATGCGCGACAAGTATCAGCAGAACAGCCCGATCGTACCATCGCGGCGGCCAAGAGTTGGTTGTGTCATAATCGTGTCGATCGCCGAAGTCCGTTGCTACCTTGGAATACAACTGAGCCTGTTGAAAAACTCTCCCCTGTCGATGCTTCCAAATTCCTGCTGATTCATTTGGTAGATGCTTGGAAGAAGCATCATCCCGAAGCACCCCTACAAGAGCAAACCGTTGTGCTGACGGTGCCAGCTTCCTTCGATATGGCTGCCCGTGAACTGACGCGCGAAGCAGCCATAGAAGCAGGGTTGCCTGAGAATTTTATTCTTCTCGAAGAACCTCAAGCGGCTCTCTACCATTGGCTTCAAAGCAAAGGGGAGCAATGGCGGCGAGCGGTTAAAAAGGGTGATGTTATCTTTGTGTGCGATGTCGGTGGCGGTACGACCGACTTGACCTTGGTTCAAGTAGAAGAGGAACAAGGCGAACTAGCCCTGAAACGTATTGCGGTAGGCAATCATTTGTTGGTCGGTGGCGATAATATGGACCTAGCCCTCGCCCATTTCTTAGCCCAGAAGT
>JBILTA010000051.1:0-14588 GCA_044371785.1 Pirellulaceae bacterium
GCCAATCGAACACTTCAGGACTAAACCACCAATTCAGGTGAACAATCACCCTAGCACCGCCTGTCCTTGCTCTTGCTCTTTACCTACACCACCATTCCTGGGAGGTAGCCGTAACAACAAAACAAGGCCTGTCCTCGTGCGCCCATCCATAGCAAACAGCACCTCTCCTCGTAATCACCCAACCTGCCAACCGCGCCTGTCCCTGTTCAAGAGTGCCACTCGAACACTTCAGGACTAAATCACCATTTCAGGTGGATAACCATCCCAGCACCACCTTTTCTTGCATTTCACCTAGACCACCATTCCTGGGAGGTAGCCGTAACAACAAAACAAAACAAGGCCTGTCCTCGTGCGCCCATCCATAGCAAACAGCACCTCTCCTCGTAATCACCCAACCTGCCAACCGCGCCTGTCCCTGTTCAAGAGTGCCACTCGAACACTTCAGGACTAAACCACCATTTCAGGTGGATAACCATCCCAACACCACCTTTTCTTGCATTTCACCTACACCACCATTTCAGTGCTAGCATGTTCTTGGTCAGCCCACAGCGGTGCCTGTCCTCGTATCCGCTGCCCTTGCACACGCCTCGGGATCCACCCGAACAAACACACTCTTTCGAGCTAATGTATCACGCCCATTTCTGCAGTGAGCCGGAAACAGCGCCTGTCCTTGTATGCCCCTTACTCCCCAAAAGCAACCATTTCGAGGGGCTCACAAATAGCGGCACAACTGGTCCACAAAACTGGCCTCGGACGCTGCGCGGCCGATACAATGCCTGTCCCTGCGTCGGGTGCGATACGCGGCAATACGACGCCTGTCCTCGTTTCGGACGGATGTAAATAGGCTGAGTCAGGCTCAAAAGATGCTAGCAAGTCATGTGAGAGCGTGTTGAACGCAAGTGCTGGCAAACTTAGCGATGCACCGATCACTTCGTTTCTATCCTCGCTCGGTGTATAATACCCCCTCCTTCCTTACGCCCCAATCCTCACATCAGCACGCGTAGAATGCCTATCCAATCCTCCGCGCTCATCAGTCGCCTCGCCTGTTTCGTGGCGTTACCGTTCGCCCTAGTTCTTGGCGCAGTCCCGGCAATGGCGCAAACCCCACCCTCGGTCGACTTCGCCAAGGACATCTTGCCTATCCTGTCCGCTAATTGTTTTTCATGCCACGGTCCCGATGAACATGACCGAAAAGCTAACCTCCGCTTGGACCTGGAAGACACTGCCAAAGCGAACTACATCGATGGGCACCCAATCATCTCCGGCGATCCCGCCAACAGCACCCTCATCGACCGTGTGATTAGCGACGACGCTGACTTGGTTATGCCCCCTCCATCGACGAACAAAAAACTTACAACCGATCAAGTTTCGACTCTCAAGAAATGGATCGCCGAAGGGGCCACTTGGAAGAAACACTGGTCCTTCGAACCCGTTGTCCGTCCTCAAGGCACGCTCGACGATCAAGTCACACAAGCTCTCCAAAAACACAACTTGGAACCCCGTGGTCAAGCGAACCCCTACACTCTAATTCGACGTCTTTCGCTGGATTTAATTGGCTTGCCACCCACACCACAAATGGCTGACCAATTCGCTTCTGATCCTTCAGACCTAGCCTATGAGAAAATTGTCGATTCGCTCCTTGATAATCCCAAGTTCGGCGAACATTGGGCTCGCATGTGGCTCGATTTGGCTCGGTATGCCGACACCAAAGGCTATGAAAAAGACCTCGGTCGTACCATGTGGCCTTATCGGGACTGGGTTATCAACGCCTTCAATAAAGACATGACATTAGACCAGTTCACTCTCGAACAACTCGCTGGCGACCTGCTTCCAAACCCCACGCAAGATCAATTGATTGCGACCGCATTTCATCGCAACACAATGAGCAATGACGAAGGTGGCACTGATGACGAAGAGTTTCGCGTCGCGGCCGTTAAGGACCGAATCGACACGACCATCCAAGTATGGATGGGACTAACTATGGGATGTGCTAAATGCCATACACACAAATACGATCCGATTCCGCTTCAAGAGTACTATCAATTCTACGCCATCTTTAACCAATCCGAAGACGCTGATCGTTACGATGACTCTCCCCGTATGGACATCATTCCCCCCGAACAAAAAAACGAGATTGAGGCTGCTCGCAAAATACTCGCTGCGCGCAGTACTGACCTCCAACTCGCTAAAGAAGAAGCCGCATTCACATCAACATTAAACCAGCCGATTTGGCAAAAACTACTCGCGCAATCTGCAACATCCAAGGAAGGCGCAACGCTCACAGCGCGCGATGACGGATCTATTATCTCCACTCAAAAGAATCCCGAGCGAGACCTCTACTCGATTAATGCAAAACTTGGACCTGGGAAGTATACCGCCTTACGTATAGAAGCACTGCTGGCCCCGTTCGATGATGGCCAACTCGGCGTCGGCCGCAATCCGGCCGATCCCAATTTTGTACTTTCTGAAATTGAACTATCCCTTTTAACAACTCCAGACCAACCTCAGAAAGTAAAGCTCGTCAATCCCATCGCCGACTTTGCTCAGCAAGGCTGGCCAGTCACCGCAGCAATCGACAACGATGAGAAAACTGGTTGGGCTATTAGTCCTCAGCAACGTGAAAGCCACCAAGCTATATTCAAATTCGATCAACCGCTCGAATTGAATACTGAGACGTCAATTGAAATCAACTTGAATCAACAATATGGCAATCGCCTGATACTGTCACGATTTCGCTTGAGCGTAACTACCGAAGACCCACAGACTCTAAAGACCGACTTCAAATCCGACAAGATCCAAGCAGCTCAACAAGCCGTGAAGGAAGCACAAAAACAACTAGAACTCATGCAAGAACAAATTGCTCGCCTCCCCATCATGCGCGAGCTTTCCGATAAACAACAAAGAACCACCAAAATTCATCAACGTGGTAACTTTCTCGACCCAGGCGAAACCGTCGCTCCTTCCATCCTTACTGCCTTTCATAAACCGTCAACCTCTGAAAAAGCTGACCGAGTTTCGGTCGCTCGTTGGCTTGTTTCTCCCGAAAATCCACTCACACCTAGAGTTTGGGCCAATCGAATTTGGGCTAGACTCTTCGGACTCGGCATCGTTGAGACGGAAGAAGATTTCGGTGCCTTAGGAGCACAACCACACAACCAAGCTCTGCTCGATTGGCTCGCCGCCGAATATCGAGACAACGGTTGGTCAACCAAGAAGCTCCTAAAAGCCATAGTGATGAGTCAAACTTATCGCCGAACCTCTCAAGCCACCGAAGATTTTAGGGAGTCCGACCCGCGTAATTTACTAGTTTCGCGAGCCTCAAGATTCCGCCTTTCGGCAGAAGTTGTACGTGACCAAGCCCTTCAGGTGTCAGGTCTTCTTTCCGAAAAAATGGGTGGACCAGCGGTAATGCCGCCACAACCTTCGGGCTTGTGGCGTTCAACGTACAACGGAAAAAACTGGATCGACGCAGAAGGCCAGAACCGTTTTCGTCGTGGCATATATACGTACCTTAAACGCACCACTCCTTATCCAACGTTCACAAGCTTTGATGCAGGAAGTGGTGAAGTCTGCTTGGTACGGCGTATTCGGACCAATACTCCTTTACAAGCTCTCATCACACTGAACGATCCCGTCTATCTCGAAGCCGCTGCTGCACTCTCAAATCGTATGATTGATTCCTCACCTAAGCTTGAAGAGCGGTTGACTCACGGCTTGCGTCTAGCACTCATCCGCCCCGTCACTGACTCCGATACTCAACCGCTTTCCGAATTGTTTAAGGATGCTTCAGCAGCTTACGAAGCAGACCCGAAACAAGCAAATGAGCTCATCGAGTCGGCTCGTGGCAAATGCCCCGACAATATTCCAAATCATGAATACGCTGCTTGGATCGTAACGGCTAGCGCGATTCTCAACCTCGACGAGTTTCTATCACGAAATTGAACAGCATGCTGACACCTTCCCAACCTACCGCACAATTGCGTGAAATCACTCGAAGACATTTCTTCCAAAGCACTGGCCTGGGAGTTGGAGCCCTCGCACTTCATCAACTAGTTCATCCGTGTCATGCGGTAAGCAAAGAACCAGACAGCAATCCGCTTGCGTCCAAGCCACCGATGATTGCCCCCCGCGCCAAACGCATCATCTATCTCCACATGGCTGGCTCCCCATCGCAATTGGAACTCTTCGACTACAAGCCCGAGCTCACCAAACTCCACATGCAAGATGCTCCAGCATCTTTTCTAGAAGGCAAACGCTTCGCATTCATTAAGGGCGTGCCCAAAGTTTTGGCTGCACAAACCAAGTTCGCCCAACAAGGCGAAAGTGGACAATGGATGAGTGAACTTCTACCGCAGCTTGCCAAAGTGGTCGACAAGATAAGCGTGATTCGCACAGTAAACACAGACCAATTCAATCATGCTCCCGCTCAACTATTTGTTCATACTGGCTCACCGCGGTTAGGCGGCCCTTCAATCGGTTCCTGGGTCACTTATGGACTTGGCAGTGAAAACGAAAATTTGCCAGGCTTTGTCGTACTTCTCTCAGGCGGCAAAACACCAGACGCGGGTAAATCTCTTTGGGGATCAGGTTTTCTTCCCAGTGTCTACCAAGGCGTTCAATGCCGCACTACGGGAGAACCCGTTCTCTATTTAAATAATCCGAAAGGGATTGATCGAAACCTTCGTCGTCGCATGCTCGACACCGTCGCGGAAATGAATCAAGCAGAGTTTGCACGCAGTGGTGATGCCGAAACGCAAACGCGAATCGCCCAGTATGAATTGGCATATCGAATGCAAATGGCTGTCCCCGAAGCTATGGATTTAAGCCGAGAACCACAACACATACTCGACCTATATGGTGCACAACCAGGTTTCGTTTCCAAAGCCGAATCAGCAGACGATCCACGAGTTCTTTACAAAGGAGATGACCCCACTTTTGCAAACAACTGTTTATTGGCACGACGCCTTCTCGAAAATGGCGTCCGCTTTGTACAACTTTACGATTGGGGCTGGGATCATCATGGTTCATCCCCTGGCGAGAGCATCGACGAAACTCTTCCCATTAAATGTCAACAGATCGATCGTGCGGTCAGTGGCTTACTGATCGACCTCGAACAACGTGGTATGCTGCAAGACACGTTGGTTGTATGGGGTGGAGAATTCGGACGCACTCCCATGATGCAAAATAACGTCAATACAGAACTCAAGAAGGGGTTTGTTGGCCGCGATCATCATCCCTTCGCATACACTATGTGGCTAGCAGGTGGTGGAATCAAGGGTGGTATATCCTACGGTCAAACCGACGAGTTCGGCTATTACCCAGTTGAAAACTCGGTGAGCATTCGGGATCTACAATCGACATTACTGCATCTGATGGGACTAGATCCTTATCGCTTCCACTATACCTATCAAGGACTAGACCAACGCCTTATTGGACCAACTGACGAAGGGAAAGTTTTACAAGCGCTTATAACTTAAACAGGAGAAGCCCAAAGCGTACGTCACCCGTTGATGTACTCGCGATGATCAATGGATTTAGATCGCAATTTTTCTACAACTACCCCACATGATACGCTACGCGAATTGAAAAGCTCACAGAATGGACTTTCAAACGCGGAAGCTACTGATCGCTTATTGCAGTTCGGCCCAAACCAACTTCCCGAACATGGTCCCGAGTCCATTTGGTGGATCATCGTTCGCCAATTCGCTAGCCCGCTGATTTACATCCTGGTCGCTGCGGCCATCGTTTCGATCTTAATTGGAGACGCAGAAGATGCGGGATTCATCGCCGCCATTCTGTGCCTTAACGCAGCGATTGGAGCTTACCAAGAAAGTCAAGCGGAACGCAGCAGTCACGCCCTTAAGCGTCTACTTCGCACACACGCTCAAGTCATGCGAGATGGTAAACTCGTTGATATCGTAGCAACGGACGTTGTTCCAGGAGATATCGTTTGGCTGGAGTCAGGTAATCGTGTAGCAGCCGATATGCGACTTATCTCCGCTACGAATTTAGAATTGGACGAATCGCTACTCACCGGCGAATCCACAGCGGTCCACAAGAATATCGAGACTCTTCCTAAAGTCACGCCGACAATCGGCGATCAATACAACATGACCTTCGCAGGTTCGATGGTAACGCGGGGTCGCGGGGTGGGCGTGGTCGTCACCACGGGCACATCGACACACATTGGACAACTCGCTGTCGACGTACTCGGGGCAGGCGGCGGTAAACCACCACTAATAGCTCGGATGGAGCGATTCACTAATCACATAGCTATCGGTACCGTGGCTGCCTCTCTTGTCATTGGCTCCATCGGAATGCTCATTTGGAACTATTCGCTGCAAGAAACATTTTTCCTTGTTGTCGCCCTAGCCGTGTCCGCGATTCCAGAGGGCTTGCCCGTGGCTATGACAATCGCTTTGGCAGTTGCAACAAGCAGGATGGCTCAACGCAATGTCATTGTCAGGCGACTTACTGCTGTTGAAGGACTTGGAAGTTGCACTCTGATTGCCACAGACAAAACGGGAACTCTAACTTGCAATGAACTTACGGTTCGTGAACTTCGCACCATTGATGGAAAACAGTACAACTTCACCGGTGAGGGATTCGCGCCGCGTGGACATATCGAACAAGACCATGAACCACTACTACTTGACTCCGAACCCTCGCTGAAAATCACCCTCGAAGCTGGTATTCTTTGCAACGAAGCAGAGATAGAGTATCTCGACAACGAGTGGAAGTGGCGCGGTGACGCGGTCGACATCGCTTTGCTCAGCGCAGGCTTCAAAGCGGGCCTCGAAAAGAAATCTCTCTTGGTCAAGCAACCTTTGTTGCAACAAATTCCGTTTGAGTCAGAAAATCAATTCGCATCAACAACACATCGCCAATCAACTGGAATTGCGACGTATCTCAAGGGCTCACCGGAACGTATTGCGGCAATGTGTGCGGATAGCCTTAGTGATGCACAAGTTCGTTGGATTCACAGCACAGCAAACGACATGGCGCAGCGCGGCCTACGGATCATCGCCTTAGCTCAGCGGTCGCAAACCTCTGTACCCGAGGGCGAAACCGCATCTCCCGATCCCCAAGATTACGAATTCCTGGGAATGGTTGGGATGATAGATCCGTTGCGACCCGACGTCGCAGATTCCATCGCGGAGTGCCAAGCAGCAGGTGTTGAAGTCAAAATGATCACAGGCGATCATCGCATCACAGCGTTGGCAATCGCTCGCGATCTCGGCCTAGCCACATCTCTGGACCAAGTCATCTCAGCCAACGAATTAGAGGGCAAGTCACCTTCCGAACTTAAGGAAATCGTTCAACGCGTTCGAGTTTTCGCGCGAGTATCACCACGTCAAAAACTTAGTATCGTCAATGCCGCTCGCGAGGCAGGACACTTCGTTGCCGTTACTGGTGACGGTGCCAATGATGCTCCAGCACTTCAAGTCGCCAACATCGGCGTAGCCATGGGAAAATCGGGCACCGATGTTGCCCGCGAGGCAGCCGAATTGGTAATCAGTGACGATAACTTTCGTTCTATCGTTGCCGGAATCGAGGAAGGCCGGATCGCATACGACAACATTCGCAAGGTGACCTTCCTGCTAGTGTCGCTTGGAGCGGCTGAGCTTCTTATGGTTCTCTTGGCGGTTGTCACCGGCCACCCCATTCCGCTACTTCCGGTTCAACTCTTATGGCTCAATCTGGTAACCGATGGAATCCAAAGCGTGGCCCTTGCCTTTGAGCCAGGTGAAGGAGATAGCCTCAAACGTCCACCCCGTCCTCCGAGCGAACCAATCTTTAATCGCTTGATGATCGAAAGAATGATCATCGCCGTATCAACGGTTGGAATCGGTGGATTCTGTGTCTTCAGTTTCGCCCTTAGATCAGGCTGGAGCGTTGACCAAGCCAGAAACTTACTGCTGCTCGTCATGGTACTGTTTGAAAATTTCCATGTAGGCAACTGCAGGTCAGAATCCAAGTCTGCATTCGCTTTATCGCCACTAAGAAGTCCGCTTCTTTTCTACGGTACGCTTACCGCTTTCGCGATTCATTTACTTGCGATGTATGTGCCGTTCCTACAAAACATACTCGGAACCCAGCCGCTTTCGCTGGAAGGCTGGGCTACGGCCATCGGCGTCGCATTACTTATCCTACCAGCCATGGAACTTCACAAACTGGCATGGAAGTTAAGAGCGAAACGCCCGCAGTCAGGCCATCCCCTATCCTGACCCTGCTTTCACCTGAGCCTCAAGCAACCGGCGAATACTCTCTTGAGCATCATCCCACTCACCAGCTTTTGCTTTTTGAACCAGTCCCATCAAATATTGATGGTCGCGGTTGCTGATTTTCTGTGCTTGAAGATCTGCTTCAATCATAGCGACAATTTTTTCCAGGCGCTGTGAGTCTCGCTGATTGCAAGCGGTATAGAGGGAACGAGCGTATTGATAAGCACTGTTAGAAATCTCGCCATAACCGCTCATCAGGTACCAGCCCAAGATCACCAAGACCGCAACGACACACGCGCCTGCTCCCCACCTTACATTTAAAGAATTTTGTGACGGTCTTGATTTCGACATTGAGCTATTCCTGAACCTCGACTGTCTCTCCCTCATTCATACTCGACATGGCAGCAAAGACAAAGATGTCAATCGTCGAATTGATGAATCGAACAGAACCATCACCTAAAAGGACATTCCCTCCTCCAGGATGCTCAGAGAACATTTGACAAACATGCAAAGCTGGAAAGTTCACGGGATGAAAGATTGGATATCCCGCAATATCCAATTCACCGCCAGCTGGGCCAGAATGACAGAAGATAAGTGTGGCAGCCGTTTCAACCACGTTTTCAGGTGTGACCAATCGTGGATGTACGAAGGCACCAGGCACCACACCTACCCAGGTCTTGTCGCTCAATTTTGAAGAATGCTCACCGACGAAAATCGTATTGGACAAACCGTCAACGACCGTCGCAAACTTTGTTCCCGAGTTTCGGAAAAACGGCCCATCGGCGACCCTGGCCGTGTCCCCCATAACAGAAACTTGTCTGGTCGTTCCCAAACGGATATCTGAAAACACGGTGAAGGAAGCAGATGAACTGCAATCCCCCCAACACGACTCTTGTCCATGGTTGGCAACATAATGAGAACGCCCTAAAGTTATAGCTGATCCATACAAGGTTAATGGAGTACCATTCTCGTCTCGTACCATGAAAGGGTCGCGACTTCCGGATGAGGCTGGGCAGAGTAAAGTTGAAATCTGAGTTTGAATCAACGTTTGATACGCTGGATCCCAAATCGGTCGCGTCGGCTGAAGCTGATTCGCTAAACTTGTCTGCTCTAAATAGGGCAACAGCAATGTCCCCCATCCCCAGCCGGGCGCGGCGTCCCAAGTATTCGGATCCAGTCGAGCCCACGCTGGTGCATTCCCATCACTCGTACGAAAAGAAATGTAACCTGCAGGCAACCTCTTGTGCGTTCCTTCATAGTTGTGGAACGCTAAGCCAATCTGTTTAAGATTGTTGACACATTGAGTGCGACGCGCTGCCTCGCGGGCTGCTTGAACCGCAGGTAAAAGTAAACCGACCAATATGCCGATAATGGCAATTACAACCAGCAACTCAACCAGAGTAAAGCCTCGACGCGTTGACTTGTTTCGGCCTCGATAATCCTGGATGCAATCGATTGCGATTTGCTTTGAATACAATCGCAATACAACCACTTCATCCAACATCCCTAGCTTTCTCAACGCCGGAATTTTGTCGAGCGTCATCCAGTACATAACTATGAACCTCCACGTAACCATGAACCTCCAAGTAACCATCAACCTCCAAGTAACCATGAACCCCAACAAAATCGCCCGCAGCTGAGCTTGTCAAGCGAACGGGGTTATTCATCGAATTGCGAAATAAATCTCTCGCTAGGCTCAAAGCACGCTGACTGGGCATTTTTAGCCATGGCTAACATTTTCACTCCATTTTTAGCTTAGGCTAAAACTGTGTCAAGTGTTATAATTGGCAACATGAAGAAATCTCCCACCCACAAAACGAAACGAAACGCTCCAATTTCGGGCACTGCGCCCCTGGTCGCTGGTAAAAGCCGCCCCGGAAACAAGGACAATCCGTTCGCAGCAGCCCGTCGCGACCACTCCTCGGAAACAGCCGAAGATTATGTTGAAGCAGTCGCCCTTATAGCCGCTGAAAACGGACAATGCCGTATCATCGACCTAGCCCGAACTTTTGCTGTAAGCAGCGTCACCGTCAATCGAACCATCGCTAGATTGAAGCGCGATGGCTGGGTCGACGTGGAACCTTACGGTCCCGTCCTGCTGACCGAAGCTGGAAAACAGCTCGCCGAACGATGCCGTTTGCGTCACGAAACGGTCTTGAAATTTTTACTTTCCCTGGGAGTTTCTCCAGAAACTGCAGAAATCGACGCCGAGGGCATCGAACATCATGTTAGCCCTGAGACACTGCAGGCTATGTCCCAGCACATTGTCCAAGTGGTCTCGCCCGGTAAGAAATCTACTTCACCCCGTTCTCCCAAACGCCCCTGACCTTATCCCACAAAGAGTTTTCTGTCCATTTTTTGTCTAGTAGGCGTCAAACGGTTCTGGGAACGGTATCTTTATCCCCATTCCCAGTCACTCAACTTTCACCGTTTGTCGGCTATGAACTCCCAACCGTATCAAACACCCCCTCGGTTTTGGGCACCCAAGCTCTCACCACTTTTTTGCCGCTTCTTTCGGCACATGCGTGATCGCGATCTGACTCGCAACAGGATTGTTGAGGTCGAAGTAAGGAACATCGACCACTTAGCCCGCACGATCGATAATGGCCATGGCGTACTCATCACTCCTAATCACTCCTTCCATTTTGACTCGTACTGCCTCCTTCGAGCTTCGGACCACACCTACACACCTTTCTATATCATGACCGCATGGCAGGTCTTCGGCCTCTCAACCGCTTGGCAACAATGGGTCATGCAAAAGAATGGCTGCTTCAGCGTGAATAGGGAAGGTGTCGACACTGAGTCCTTCAAAACGGCGGTCGACATTCTTCAAAACCGGCCACATCCACTCGTCATTTTCCCAGAGGGTGATATCTACCATACCAACGATCACGTGACACCGTTCCGTGAAGGTGCCGCAGCTATAGCGATGGCCGCGGCACGCAAAGCTCAACGGCCTGTTTCAGCAATCCCGGTTGCTCTTCGTGCTGAGTATCTTGACGATCCAACTCCGAGTGTTCTAAAAACCCTCAGCCAGCTGGAAAGTCGCTTGCTTTGGACTCCCAACCCAGAGCTACCTATCGTCGAACGCATATTGCGTATTGCCTCTGCTGCCCTGGCACTTAAAGAATGTGAAGTACTCGGCTCTGTTCAGTCGGGCGATTTACCTCATCGCATTCAGTCGCTGTTGCAAGCGGTTCTTGTTCGACATGAGAGTAAATATGAAATCAAGAACCCTGGTCGTTTACCGTCAGATCGAATCGCCGAGATTCGTCGTCGCATTATCGGCGCGCAGAAGAATGGACCACTTTCAACTAACGAACAGTTGCGAGCCCAACGCGATATGGATGACATGTTTCTAGCAACACAACTTTATAGCTATCGCGGTGACTATTTAGTAGCTGAACCTACCCCTGAACGGATTGCAGAAACAGTGGATAAACTGGAAGAAGACCTTCTTAAAGTAACCTATCCCTCAGTTCGCGCACCCAGGAAAGTTGTCGTAGAATTTGGCAAACCTAACTTGGTTCCGAGCGAAAAAGCAAACTCACCTAGCCCCGCTGAGCTCTCAACGCAATGGAATCAGCAAGTTCAAGAGATCCTCACTCGACTATCTCTTCAGTCAAAAAACCTCAGTCCATCAAGCGAACGCTAACCTATGTTCGAACTCACCAACGTCTCAAAATCTTTCGGTCAGCTATGCGTGCTACAACCGACCTCGATCCGAATGGAGCAGGGGGCTTCGACTGTGCTCATAGGCCCTAGTGGTTGCGGTAAAAGTACTCTCCTGCGAATGCTGGTTGGTCTTCTGAAGCCTGACGAAGGAATCATTCGCTTTGCGGGTGAAGAACTTACTCCACAAGCGTTGCCCAAACAGAGACTCCGCATGGGTTATGTCATTCAAGATGGTGGTCTATTTCCACATCTAACCGTCGCTCAGAATCTAAGCTTGATGCCCAAACAACTTGAATGGAATCAAGCCCGAATCGATGCACGCATCGATGAGCTTATGGACCTGACTCGATTGCCAAAAGAAACTCGCAATCGATTTCCGCAACAAATTTCTGGTGGCCAGCGGCAACGCGTTGGCATTATGCGTGCTCTCATCCTTGAACCCGACGCCATATTGCTCGATGAACCTATGGGAGCCCTCGATCCAATGGTTCGCTTTGAACTTCAAGAAGATTTACGGCAGATTTTTCGCACGCTAAAGAAAACCGTAGTGATGGTGACACATGACCTTGGCGAAGCTGAGTTCTTTGGTGATACCATTTGCCTGCTTTACAGCGGGAAGATCTTGCAGCAAGGAACTTTGCAAGACATGGCTACCAATCCTGCCAGTCCGTATGTCACCGCGTTCCTGAAAGCTCAACGCATTCCTCGATTCGAGGCCGCACAATGAAATACTGTATCCGTAAAACTGCATTACTGGTTGCTGGACTTCTGATTCTCTCACTCTTCAACAGCACCTCGCAAGTTTGTGGAGAGGAACCCGATATTCGGATCGGTTCGAAGTCTTTTACCGAATCGGTCATCTTAGGAGAACTGCTCGGGCATGTTACGAGAGCCAATTCACTCGATGCTGAACACCGAGCAGAACTTGGCGGAACGCAAGTACTGTGGAAGGCACTGCTCGCTGGTGAAATTGACATGTACGTCGAATACACAGGTACTCTGCGCAAAGAGATATTGGATTTACCAGCAAACGCCAGTGACGCTGAGGTCAAGCAAAAACTGGCTGACATGAATGTTGGGATTACTCCACATCTTGGTTTTAACAACACTTACGCCATCGCAATGCCATCGAAACTTGCGGCCTCGAAAAACCTGAAAAAGATTAGCGACTTAAAAGTCCAAACCGATTTACGATTTGGCTTTAGTGATGAGTTCTTGGACCGTACCGATGGCTGGCCTGGACTACAAGCAGCATACCAATTACCGCAGCGAGATGTACGAGGCCTCGATCATGTTATGGCTTGCCGTGGCTTGAACCACGGTTCACTCGACGTCACCGACATTTACTCCACAGATGCCGAGATTGAATTTTATGACCTCACTGTTCTGGATGATGACCAGGGATTCTTTCCAAAGTATTACGCGGTTGTTCTATATCGACAGGAACTCACCAGGAAACACCCAGAGTTGATCAATGCTTTGCTGAAGCTCGATAATCGCATTTCCAACGACCAGATGAAGTCCCTGAATGCGGCAGTTCGCGTCAACAAACAAAGCGAAATCGATGCAGCGGGCGATTTTGTCAACAACCAGCTCGGCATGAAAGCGGAATGGAACCGTACCGATGCGTCCTCGTGGTGGCGGCGACTTGTTTCTCGCTTAAGTCTCACGACGCTTCAACACTTGATGCTCGTTGTAATCTCACTCTTGGCTGCAATTCTCGTTGCCATTCCATTGGGGATCATCGCCTACAAGTTTCCGCGATTTGAGAACTCCATTTTGGGCGTTATCGGAATCATCCAGACACTTCCCTCAATGGCCTTATTGGTCTTCATGATTCCGTTACTTGGATTGGGAATTCTTCCAGCTATCGTCGCACTGTTCCTTTACAGTTTGCTTCCTATTGTTCGCGGCACTTACTCTGGCCTTAAGCAAATTTCCGAACCGCTACGTGAATCGGCTGAAGTCCTCGGACTAACACCGAAACGTCGTTTATTCAAGATTGAACTTCCTTTAGCCTCACCCTCAATCATGTCCGGTATTAAGACAGCTGCGGTCATCAACATCGGTACTGCGACCATCGGCGCGTTGATTGGAGCAGGTGGCTATGGACAACCTATACTCACCGGCATTCGCTTAGCTGATGTGAGCCTGATTCTTCAAGGAGCAATTCCAGCGGCAGTGATGGCACTGTTGGTTCAAACTGTTTTTGGTTGGTTGGAGATCTTCGTGATACCAGCCGGACTTCGAAAGCAATAGTGCAAAGCTACCTCACTGGTCTCTACTCTGCTCGAACTCAACCGTCCCTTCTAGAGAATCAATTTCCTTTGAACAGACTTGCGATTTTCGGTTCGTTATTTTTCTGCAAAGATCACTAGGAATCACTCGATGCGGTACGAATTGGATTAAACTGATCTTGTCATACTAACGCCGTCCTTCCTGATACATACCATTTCTAATGATCCACTTGAAATCCGCATTCATCTGTTGTGTTGTATTCGCTTTTTCGGCCAATCTTTATGCCGAAGAACCGCAAACAAATCGTCGTGTTGTCTTGATAACACTGGATGGCCTACGAGGTGAAGAAGTCTTTAGCGGCGCCGATAAGCGACTAATAGTCAAGGACAACGGAGTTGACGACGTTGATGCGACGATGACCCGATTTTATCGTGAAGATGTAACGGAACG
>JBILTA010000488.1:0-4644 GCA_044371785.1 Pirellulaceae bacterium
GCCTTCATCATTCTTGGCTAACACAGGTGTACCCCAGGTGCTCGCGAGGCCTTCCGCTTCAGCGCGCCAAAGTTCTTTGCCGGTTTGTTTGTCCAGTCCAACGATCGCTTGGCTTTCTGCGGCAGCGGTTACGATCAGAACATTGTTGTACAGAATGGGGCTACTGGCGGACCCCCAGCGGCGACCATCGAGTCCATCGCCCAGCTTCGTTTGCCAAAGCTGTTTGCCGTCAAGATCGAATGCGAGGGCCCCACTTTTCCCAAAAAAGACATAAACGTTTTTGCCATCGGAGACAGGCGTGTGTGATGCATAACCATGTTCGGCGAACATTCCGCCATAATCATCTTCAGGAAGAGCAGCAGCGACGCTCTGATCCCAGAGAATTTTTCCGGTGGTCTTGTCAACACATACAAGGTGGCGTTTCAGTTTGGATTGATCACCCCCATCGCTGCCGTCGACACCGTAGCCACTCCAGCAAGTGACAAAGATTTTGTTGCCCACGATAATGGGGCTGGAGGAACCGGGGCCAGGGAGACCGGCTTTCCACTTGAGGTTTTCTGTCGCACTCCAAGTGGTTGGCGTCGGGTCAGTTTCGCTGGAAACACCAGATCCGTTGGGACCTCGGAAGCGAGTCCACCCATCTTCAGCTGCCAATTGGGTGGTCCAATTGACGCAGGAGAGAAGGCCGATCCCTAGGTGGGCTAACCAGTTACGCGAGAAATCGCCCATGGGCTTGAGCTCCAAATATTCAGAATAGCGTCGGTGCGACAGAATGATGTCAGCTTGGGTAACCCCCAGGTTGGACGTCAGTATCGCATTTTCTGTTAAAAAAAGACAAATAGAAGAAGTGGTTTTTCTCTAGAGTTGCAAGGAAAGTTGCTTTCCTTTTTTCTCCTGCCCACTCTTTGATTCTTAACGGGTATTCACTTTCTGAGGGGTATGCACTTTCCGAGGGGGAGTAGAATATAATAGGAGCGGCCTGCCTCCCGAATGTCCCTCCTGCATTTGATTTGTATGAATCGAGAATCCTGATGTCTTTGGCTCCCTACAACCACAAACGAGTGATGCAACTTTTGAAGCGAACCACAAAGCTAGTCGTCTTTTCATACATCTGTTTGAATTCCGTCGCTTTTGCGCAAGAGAGCTTTGATTTTGCCCATCGCGTGGTGCCAATTTTGCAAAAGCGCTGCAGTGAGTGCCACGCGGGAAGCGAAAAGCAAGGCGGCTATTCATTGAACACGCGCGAAAGCGCGGTCGAAGGTGGTGATTCGGAGAAGAAGATTCTAGTTAAACCGGTTGAGCAGAGCGAGTTGATTCGACGCATCCTTTCAGACAATCCTGAGGATCGCATGCCACCTGATGGTGATCGATTGACGAGTGAAGAAGTTGCAACCTTAAAAGAGTGGCTTTCGCTTGATGCACCGTGGGAGCCAGGGTTTAGCTTTGGGGTGGAAGAGTATTCGCCGCCGTTGCAGCCGCGTCGTCCGGAGCTACCACCGCCCACTGAGCCAAATCGAACCCATCCCATTGATCGGTTTTTGGATGCCTATCGAGCTGAATTGCAGTTGCCTGTTCTACCAACGGTGAATGATGCCACATTTGTTCGTCGGGCATATCTCGATTTGATTGGACTATTGCCGACGCCGAACGAAGTGCAGAGTTATGTGCAAGATCAAGATCCCAGCAAGCGAGAGAAGTTAGTTCGAAATTTATTGAATCGCGATATCGATTACGCCGAACATTGGCTCACCTTCTGGAATGATTTGCTGCGAAATGATTATTCGGGTACCGGGTTTATCACGGGCGGGCGAAGGCAAATCTCCGCGTGGTTGTATAACGCATTAGTGACGAACCAACCCTATGATTTGATGGTTCGCGAGTTGATCGCACCACCTACCGACGAAAGTGCGGGATTTGGGATGGGTATCCGCTGGCGTGGAACAGTGAGTGCCGGGCAAACGGTTGAGATTCAGTTTGCGCAGAACTTGGGGCAGTCGTTCTTGGGGATCAATCTCAAGTGCGCTTCATGCCACGACAGTTTTACGGATCGATGGAAGTTAACGGACTCCTACGGCCTCGCTGCTGTTTATGCCAACGAAACGTTGCAAATTCATCGATGCGATAAGCCGATTGGTAAAGAAGCCAAGGCTGCTTGGTTGTTTCCTGAGTTGGGTGGCATTGATGCAAGCTTGCCGCAACCCGAACGATTGAAGCAGTTAGCCGCTTTGATGACACATCCAGAGAATGGGCGTTTCACTCGCACGATGGCCAATCGAATTTGGCATCGACTCATGGGACATGGTATTGTCCATCCGACGGATGCGATGGAAACCAAACCTTGGAACGAAGATCTTTTGGATTACCTCGGCGCTGAATTAGGCGACAAGAAGTACAATCTAAAAGAATTGATCTTCTTGATCGCTACCTCGGAGGCTTATAGAACGGAAGTCGAAAGAATTCAAGAGCGTGAAAGCCAGGTTGAGTATCGTTATGCTGGGCCTCAAGCAAAACGCATGACGGCTGAGCAGTTTGTGGACGCGGTGTGGCAACTTACAGGCGCGGCTCCCAAGACTATTGATGCTCCAGTCGTAAGAGGTATTCCGAATGACCCATCGGTTAAGGAAGTTGGGGAACTCCGAGGTCGTTGGATTTGGTCCGCTTCAGCGAAACAACCGAACGGTCCCGCGGCTGGGGAGAAAATCGTCTTTCGCAAGAAGTTCGCAGTTGATGGAAAAGTTCAGCGTGGCAGTGGAGTGATTACTTGCGACAATAGTTATGTCCTCTGGCTGAATGGGCACAAAGTTGCCGAAGATGGTAACTGGGAGAGTGTTGAAGCCTTCGATCCCACGCCCTATTTGGTTAACGGCGAAAATGAAATTGTTATCTTGGGAACCAATGGAGGAAACGGTCCCAATCCAGCGGCTCTGTACGTCGAAATGTTGATGGAATCGGAAGCTGGAATGGCGCGAATCGCAACCGCAACCGATTGGGAAGTAACGGATACTCTGCCAAATGAAAAAGGTCAGGTTAGTGGTGAGCAAGTCAAATGGACAACTGCGGTTGAAGCGGCTGGTCCTTGGGGAGGCCGCCTCAAAAATGACTTACAGCAGTCGTTATCTCGCAGTTTGACCATCGGCAATAAAATGGTGCGGGCTTCGCTATTGAAGGGTGACTTTTTGATGCGAAGCTTGGGACGCCCTAATCGCGATCAAGTAGTAACGGTTCGTCCAACAGAGTTGACTCAGTTAGAGGCAATGGACTTATCGAATGGTCAGACATTAGCCGATTGGTTAAAGCAGGGGGCGAGCCAATGGCATGCCGCTGTGCAACAGGGAGAGGCGGATGGTAAAGATGGCAAGAAGGTGATTGAACAATTGTATTGGCAAGCACTCTGTCGTTCGCCGTCCAAAGCGGAATGGATCGCAATGGATGAATTAATTGGCAAAGAAATCGAAGCTGTTGAGTTGGAAGATATTCTGTGGGCAATCGTGATGTTGCCTGAGTTTCAATACATTCGTTAACAAGTTCGCAAAAGCAAGTATCGCCGAGAACGATCATCATTAAGAGGATGGTATATAAGATATGTTGAGTCATTTTGAACCAGAGCATGGAGCACCCAAGGGTGAAGTACGCCGCGATTTCTTGAAGAAATTGGCTATGGCTTCCGCAGCCGCTTGGATGGCAGCGGAACCCAAGCAGCTGTTCGCGTTACCTGATGGAGCGCGAGTGTTAAATCCTCAAGCGAAGGCCGATTCGATTATCGTGTTGTGGATGGGGGGAGGAATGGGCGCTCCTGATACCTTCGATCCAAAACACTATGAACCCTTTGAAGTTGGTAAGGAAGTGGCTTCGGTATTGAGTACATTTCCTTCGATTCGAACTAATGTTGATAACATTGAAATCAGTCAAGGTTTAGAGCAAATCGCACAAGTGATGGATCGCGCTACGTTGGTTCGTTCGCATATTCAACCCGACCTGGGAAGTATCCTGCATTCACGTCATCAGTACCATTGGCATACGGGATATGTGCCTCCGCAAACTGTAGCGTGCCCGCATATTGGTTCATGGATTGCTCGCGTGTTGGGGCCAAACAACCCGGTCATCCCACCCTTCATTAACATCGGTCAACGCTTGGAAGGTGTCGGTGAACAGGAAGAGCTCAAGGCTTTCACGACGGCTGGTTTCTTTGGCAGTGAATATGGGCCAATGAATCTTCCTTACCCTGAAGAAGCTGCTGTATCCGTTCGTCCGCCGAGGGGAATGGAATTATCGCGATTCCAGAATCGACATAAGTTCTTCAAGAAGTTAGTCGACAGCAATCCACAACGCGACCAAATGAGCGACTTCCAACGCGATTCGATGATTCGCTCGATTGATGGCGCTTATCGTTTGTTGGAATCCAAAGAACGCGATGCGTTTGATATTTCATTGGAACCGAAAGAAAGTTATGAGAAGTACGATACAGGACGCTTCGGCCGAGGTTGCTTGTTAGCGCGACGGCTTGTGGAAGCAGGTGCACGATATGTTGAAGTGACCACGGAGTATGTTCCATTCTTGCATTGGGATACTCACGCAGATGGTCATACCACATTGGAGCGAATGAAGAAAGAAATCGACCAGCCTATTGCGCAGTTGATTCTGGAC
>JBILTA010000489.1:0-4633 GCA_044371785.1 Pirellulaceae bacterium
ATCCGAGCCGACCTAAATTGACGCCAACCACCGGGATCTGGTTGTAACGCATCTGACGAGCGGCTTGCAGAATAGACCCGTCGCCACCAAGCACAACCACTAAATCATCGTTGGTTTCCGAAAACGGATAAGAGAACGTGAGATCAACATGCGACAGCTCCGCATGTCTCTCGATCACGGGCAATAAACGGGGCAACCATTCATGCACATGAGGTTTATCGGGAGCCGCGACAACCACGACGCGCGGAGGGCGTTTTTGCTCAACCCAAGCAGCCTTTACAACGCCTCTTCCGCGCATCCAGTAGCTCCCGCCTATAACATTCAAACCTCTTCGTTAGCGTGCCAATTGCTCGGCATTCATTCGCTGCTCCAATTCACGACAGGCGCGAATGATACCATTAGCATCTAAACCAAGATCGGCCATTAATTCTTCTCGTTCGCTATGTTCTACGAACCGATCAGGCAATCCAAGACAACGCATTATGCGAGTGTCCCAACCATGCTCACAAGCAGCCTCTAACACGGCGCTGCCAAAACCACCCATGCGACAACCTTCTTCCACCGTGATGACAAAGCGACCTTGCTGGAAACACTTGCCAATCACCTCGACATCCAATGGCTTCGCAAAACGAGCGTTCACCACCGTCACATCCATTCCTTCGCTTGCCAATCGATCCGCCGCTTGCATACACGTCTCGAGCATGCCACCAAAAGCGATGATGCTGCCATCGGTTCCCCAGCGAACCACTTCCGCTTTGCCTAGCTGAATCGGATCGTTCGGCTTATCAAGTGTCGGTGCATTGCATTTTGGATATCGAATACCAACGGGACCAGGGTGCTGCAAGGCAAAGTCGAGCATCGACTTCACTTCTTTGGCATCACCAGGTGCCATCACTACCATGTTGGGGAAAACCCGCATATAAGCGATATCGTAGGTACCGTGATGAGTTGGACCGTCAGGCCCCGTGAGCCCAGCCCGGTCCATCATAAAGACAACGGGTAGATTTTGTAGACAAACTTCTTGGAAGATCTGATCGTATGAGCGTTGCAAAAAGGTACTGTAGATCGCCACGATCGGTCGCAATCCCGTCTTGGCATGTCCCGCTGCAAAAGCGACTGCGTGCGATTCGCAAATCCCCACATCAAAGAAACGTTCTGGGAACTCGTCGCGAACAGGCTCTAGTTTATTACCTTGGCACATCGCTGCAGTCATCACCGTGACACGCTCGTTACTGCGCATGCAATCGCGAATCGCGTCTCGAGCGTAGTTGGTGTAAGCAGGACTGCTACCACCGCTGACCACTTTAGGCCGACCATTGTCATCTTCAAATGCAGGTGGCGTATGGAAGAAAACAGGATCAGCGGCCGCGGGCTGATAACCATGTCCCTTCTCTGTGACCACATGCAACAACACCGGTCCCTTCAGATCTTTTACCAATTGCAAATATTTGCGCAAGATGCCGAGGTCATGGCCATCGATGGGACCGATGTAACGGAAGCCTAACTCTTCAAAGAGCATACCGCCGCATAAGCCCGCTTTGACACCTTCTTTCAATTGAGCCAACATTCGCTCGGCAGGATCACCGAACAATGGAACTCGATTGAGCATCTTAACAACTTCGGTTTTTAGACCGGTATAGAACGGATTGGTGCGCAAACGATCCAAGTAACGAGCGACGCTACCGACGCGGGGGCAAATCGACATCTTGTTGTCGTTAAGCACCACCAACATGTCGGCATTCAATTCGCCTGCGTTGTTGAGAGCTTCAAATACGATGCCCGAAGGAAACGCGCCATCACCGATAACGGCGACGCTCTTGCTCGACTTGCGATTCATCAAGTCGTCGCCACTCTTCAAACCGAGAGCAGTCGACACGCTGCAGCCCGCATGTCCCGTCATGAATAAGTCATAGTCGCTTTCGGCTGGGTTAGGATAACCCATCAAGCCACCACGCGTGCGAATGGTCGAGAACTCGTGATAACGCCCCGTGATCAGCTTGTGAGGATAGATTTGATGACCGGTATCCCAGATCAAACGATCGGTCCGGAAATCATAGACACTGTGCAACGCTAAGCAGAGCTCGACCACGCCAAGATTGGAAGCAAAGTGCGCGGTACGAGTCGCCATGAGATTGCAGAGCACATCACGAATTTCATCGCCAAGCTTTTGCAGTTGCTCAAGAGACATATCGTGAAGCTGGTGCGCTGATTCAATCCGCGACAACAATTCATGCATATAGGTACCTGGTTCCTTTAGTTTTTTCGACTGAGCACATATCGTGCTAGTTCTACTAACGGCCAAGCAGCATTACCGAAGCCTTCCAAAGCTTGCTCTGCTTGCCGCACCAATCCGCGCGCCTTTTCCCAACTTGCCTCGACACCCAACAAACCAGGGTAGGTCAGCTTGCCTCGTGAACTATCTTTACCGGTTCGCTTTCCCATCGCATCGGCGGTGGATTCAACGTCCAACAAATCGTCCACGACCTGAAAAGCCAATCCGAGACTATTCCCATATTGTTGCAACGAATCAAGTTGGAAAGAAGTCCCGCCGCCACTAATCCCCCCTAACTCCAGGGAAACTCTTATCATAGCTCCGGTCTTACCCCGGTGTATGGTTTGAAGTTTTTCTAAATCGCCACCCTCTTTTTCCGCCAGCAAGTCCAGAGCTTGCCCGCCAACCAAAGCTTCGGGGCCAGCGGCTTGGGCCAAACGCCGCAAGGCATCAACTACAACAACTGGCGTAAAGTACGAATTTTCCTTGGCCAATTCGGTAAGCCCAGCAGCCAAAACCTCGAAGGCCAAAGCCAATAGCGCATCACCTGCCAAAATCGCAGTTGCTTCGTCGAATTGCACATGACAAGTGGGCCGGCCACGCCGCAAATCGTCGTCGTCCATCGCTGGAAGATCGTCATGAATCAATGAATAAGTGTGAATCATCTCCACGGCGACAGCTGCAGAGATCGCTTGACGCCTGTCACCTCCAACAGCCTGTGCACCTAAGAGCGCTAAGAGGGGACGTAGCCGCTTACCCGGGGCTAATAGGGAATACCGCATCGCGTCGGCCAAGCGGGCTGGGATCGCCGTGCGGCTGGCTAAGGCCTGCTCCAGGGCCAAATCGACTTCCCCCCGCAGTTCGGCCATAAGTTCGTTCAGCGAAGGACTTTCAGCTTGCCTACTCACGCAACAATTTCCCACCTTTTGAGGACATCAGGGCGAATTCCGCTCGGTTTTGGCCCAGTATTCCGAGTTTCTGTATTTCGAGTTTCTGTATTTCGGTTTCAGTAATCCGAGTTTCTGTATTCCGAGTTTCTGTATTTCGGTTTCAGTAATCCGAGTGTCTGAGTTTCCGAGTGTCTGAGTTTCCGAATTTTCCGTCTTTTTGGCTTCCGGGTTGTCTCTTCAGTCGTCTGAGGCACTGCGGCGGCGACTGCGGGACGCCTGTTTTTCTTCCAGCGTCATTTCAGATGCATCCACAGCCCGTGTCACCGGCTTGCCATCCTCATCCACGCCACTGAGCATTTCGATCTTTAACTCCGCCTCTGCCAAGATCTTATGGCAACGCTTCAAGCGGTCGATCCCCAGTTGATACGCTTCCAAAGAGTCCTGCAAGCCGAGATTGCCTTGTTCGAGCTTCCGAACGGTATCTTCGAGCTGTTGGAGCATGACTTCGAAGGGTTCGTCTTCGTTGCGTTCTGGGTTAGATTTATCTCGTGCCGACTTAGCCATAGCGGGTGACTCCTTGTTGGGGCTCATTGTAGCAGACTCGATTTGCGAAGGCGCTAGCTGAGACGTAAGATCGAAGGATAGGGACGCCACTGTATTGTTTAACCCGTAGCCGTATCATCGTTTAACCCGTAGCCGCCACATCGTTTAGCCCGTAGCTGCAGCGCAGCGAAGGCTAGGGGAGCTTCGTTTAGCCCGTAGCCGAAGCGCAGCGAAGGCTAGGGGCAAGCGTCGGCTATGGGCAATCTTTAGCACAATCGCTACAACCGTTATTTTTTGAAATGAACCTTGTTCTATGAAGATTTCTTCCATCCCGCAGCTCTATCGCAATCTGCGTCGATGGCAGGAGATTATGTTCATCCTGCGGCGGTACGGGTTAGCCGATTGGTTCAGCCAATTGAAAATCGATTTCGTCCGCGATTGGTTCAAAGACGAGGATGGCGTTCCTCTCTCGAATTACACGCGCGAGACGCGTATTCGTATGGCGTTGATGGACCTGGGCCCAACCTTCATCAAGTTGGGACAAGTCTTGAGCATGCGACCCGATCTGATCGGATCGGCCCTCGCCACAGAACTGCAGCAACTGCAAGCCAATGTAAAGAGCGATCCACCTGCCGCAATTCGTCAGATCATCGAAAACGAGTTCGGCAAACCGTTGGAGCAGGTCTTCTCTCAATTTGATGATGAACCGATTGCCTCCGCTTCGATTGGTCAAGTGCATGGAGCGAGATTGCTCGATGGCACAGCGGTGGTGGTGAAGGTTCAACATGCCGATATTCGCGCCAAGGTTCGCGAAGACTTGGAAGTGATGGCGGGCTTGGCGACTTTGGTCGAACGAATTCCCGAAGTGGCTCCTTGGAAACCGCGAGCCCTCGTCGAACAACTATCGAAGAGTTTGTTGCGCGAGTTG
>JBILTA010000490.1:0-4624 GCA_044371785.1 Pirellulaceae bacterium
CGCATACTAAACCGTTGGTATTCCGAGTACTTGCGTTAAGTGGCGTAGGTTCCAGCCTGCAATTCGACGTCTCATTGCGACACTATGCTTATCTTTTTGTTGCTTTAATAGGCTTAACGCAAAGCGTTTGAGCCAAGCCAAGTTGTTGGCTGAATTGCGATTTCGAATTCGGCTTTCATCCTCTCGGAACGTTATGTCCAAGCACCAGTGTGGCTTCGTTTCGATTGCCCAGTGACCGCGTACATACTGCCCAAATCGTTTTGCGTTTAATGGTATCGAGCCAAGTAATATCGAACGTCGGAAGTGCAAGTACCATTCTGTTCGCTTATCCGAACTGCTACTCCGATAGTAGTCAAGCCTTTCCACTTCTCCTTCGTCGCTAGATCGTCTGGTACAGGCATTTGATAGTAAGTGACATCGTCCACTCTACCATGACATTTAACTTCCTCTTGGTACTTTTCAACGACCGTCGTGGTAAAGTTGTTTTCCATGTGGTGCATAAAGTGTTCTTGAATGGCTTGGTGCAATGGTTCCTGATCACCGAATACGGCACGGACATAGTCGCCTTTGTTGCCAACAATTTTCGAAGCGCTACTTTTTGGCAGCCTGCAGCATCAATCGTGACGACTGCGTTTTTATTTCAATTTAATCCAGAAGATCGGGAATCGCAGTGATTTCATTCGATTTCTTTTCTGTTGCCAATTGTCTCAAGCTTAATCCTTGTTCTACCGCCCAGGCACTAATCAGGTATAGAGGTCCGAGCGAATTGCGATTATCGTGACAGCGTCGAAGTGCTTTACCGTCGATTGCGATTTGGTTGGTTTGTGTAAGACCATGTAGTTCAGAAACACGAGTGATCCAAGCCTGAAAACAGGCTTGAAAAGCTTCCGGCTTTATCATTCGAAATAAAATCGCTCAAACGTATCGTGCGAGGGAATCCCATTGGGCAACTCTGTGTGCTGCTATAGCCACTCGGCTTGGTTCTCTGCCCAGGTCGCGATAGCCAGCAGACCGTCGAAGCCTGCAATAACAGTCATGGCCGACATCAAAATGAAGTCGCCCAATAAGTGGCGGTTGTTGATCGTGGACTGCGGGGCCTCAAGATCCTTGAAGTCCTCGATGATAGAAATGACTTCGGTGAATGCTTTGTTAGGCATGTATGGCCCTTGCGGGTCATAACCGTACGACTCTCAGAAGTCAGTCATCTTCGCAGAAAACAATCCAGGGTCCAATCTACCAAGAGCAGGCAGCTGGCCTAAAGTGCGCGGAGGGCCGTGAGAGAAGTGGCGAAGTTTGAGAAAAGAGTGGTCGCTTTTGGAAGCACGCTACGAACTGGACCCTATCGTTTATGAATAGAGCATCCATCAGCTATGGCATCGGAAGGATATACGATAACTTCGTCACTCTCCGAGATTCCGCTTAGGATCTCTGCATTTTCGCGGTTGCGATGGCCCAATTGCACTTCTACAAGCTCAGCCTTACCAAGTTTGACACGATAAACACACCACTTCTCTTCTACACGCACCAAAGCCCCCAGCGGAATTTGCAAACAATCATCTGTTTTCCAGTAGATGATTTTTGTGTTGACTTGATAGCCATCCCCGAGGGAGCTTCGTTCAGAAGCGGGTTCGACGATGTCAATTACCACGTTGACTCGCTGCTCTTCAACGCCAAGTGAGGAGACCTTTGTAAAGGCCGCGGGTTCGACTCGGCGAACAATGCCGTTCAAGATTCTATCCTGTCCCCATTGTTCAATGATGACTTCGTTCCCCGGAGTGATTTTTACGGCATCGGTTGAGAGGACGTCCGTTTCGATTTCGATCAGGGAAGGATCACCCACTTCAAGCAAAGGAGTGCCAGGGTGTATCACTGCGCGACTCTCTTGAAATACGCGTAGAACCTCACCATCAATTGGTGAATTAATTGAGAAAGACAAAGGCGGGTTTGTATTGGGCTCGGTCGTATGATGTAACAAAGCGGCCTTTGCTTGCTCGAATTCGAATACGGAGATTCTGCCAGCGAGTTCAGCCACGGAGATTGCTGCCAGTTGTACTCGATATTCGGTTTCTGCAATATCGATTTCTTGCTGAGACACGCTCGCTTTTTCTTTCAACGCTAGGACACGCTGACGATTTTTCTCTGCTAGAGACAAAGCCTCTCGAGTCTTTTGTAAATCCGCCTCGGCTCGTTGTACGGCCAGTTCTGCCGCTTTTTGACTTGCTTCCGCTTGCGCTTTCTCGCGCTCGTCTAGGAAGTTAGGTGAAGTGGGTTGCAGAATGGCAACTTGCGTGGTTCCGCCATAGACCTTGTCTCCTGGTTCCAAATCAATGCGCAGAAGTGTACCCAGCAACGGAGATGAGACCGTATATCTGTCTTTAATTTTTGTCTTTCCATCTTCTTCGACGGCCACGTTCAGAGGCCCACGTCGGACCTTAGCTAAGTCAACAGCAATCGATGTTCGCGAGAGGCTCCACAAAAACGAAGTCAGGAGTAGTACTCCCAGTAAGATCAAAGCATTGCGAACCGTAAAGATTTTCATGGCTCAATCTCTTGCCTTCAAAACATCTACAAAATTCATTTTACCGATTAACCCATAAATCAACCAGGATGCACCGAGCATTGCGCCAACAACAACCATCGCAGCAAACGAATATGTAGAGATCGAGATGACAAATGGAACTCGGAATAGCTCACGATCAAAAGCGTTAACAGTCATGTAGGATAGACCATATCCGATCAGCCAACCCATGGGTATCGCCAGCATTGTTAGAATGGCGAGTTCCAAGACGATGATAGAGGTTACTTCGAATCTAGAAAAACCTAGAACTCGAAGCGTGGCAAGTTCTCGACTGCGTTCAGCGATGGATATGCGAGCCGTACTGTAGATAACTCCAATTGCAATGACGATTGAAAAGAAGAGATTGATGGATCGCATTCGCCGCACGTTTTCTGCGATCGTGCTTAGAAAGCTCTGCTTCAGGTCAGCTGTCGCGACAACATGGCTTACATGAGGCCGGCGTTCAAGTTCGGAAATGACAAGTGACTTCAGATTGCTATCGATCCGAAGGTAAGCGGCCGTAGCTAGCGGAGTTTCTTGGAGCAACTCGCTCAATCGGAATCGTTCCATGTAAATAGTTTCCCCAGCCGCATCGTCAATGAACTCTAAAACAGGAATTTCTAGTGTCGCACGTTTACCCTCCAAGATTTCGATTGTCATCCGATCGCCTAGATTTATCTGCAAAACTTCGGCAAGCTTCCTCGACATGAGTAAACCGTCGCAGGGCAAGTCAACGACGCGATTTTGTAAATCAACTAGCGGGCTAAGCTGATGGTTCTGATCTAGGCCCACAATGGACAGCAATCGTTCACGTTGTTGTGACTTAGCACGAATTGGCAAAACGCGAATGAGATTGACACTTAGCACTCCTTCAAGCGAATGCAGTTCATGGAAGGTGTTTGAATGTTGTGGTTCCACAAAGTTAACTTGCAGATCATATTTTTTTGAGGCTGTAAACATTGTGTCAAACAAGCTATAGATAGCATCCTGCATGAAGCTTCCGAGAATCAAAACTGAAACGGCGAGTGAAAGTCCCAGCAGTGACATTAAGGCTCTCTTGGGGTTTCGCCAGCTATGACGCAGTACCATTTTGGGAACTGTGGATAGATTCCATGATTTCCAGATGGCATCTAGGAATGAGTTACCATAACGCAAGGGTGGTTCAGGCCGCATCGCTTCAGCCGGCTGCAAAAGCATGATTCCTCGAATGCCATTCGCAACTGCAACCGTCGCTGCCCCGAGGCTTAATAGTATCGCAAACAACACGATATTCCACGGGACATAAAAAGAGAAATTTGGAAAGTGAAAGAACTTTGAGTACATCTCGGTTAGCCCCTGTCCCAGATAGAATCCTAAGGCTAAGCCAGCCATGGCGCCGATAATCGCAACACTCCAAGCGAACTTCAAATAGAAAAGTCCGATCTCCCACGGAGAGAATCCAAATGCCTTTAGGGCGGCGATCTGCTCCCGTTGCGATGCAATCATTCGCGATAGGACCATGTTGAGCAGAAAAGATGAAACGCACAAAAAGATAGTTGGTGCTACGCGTCCCATGTTTCGTAACTCGTCCATTTCGCTGGATACAAATCGATGAGATCGTTGATCGTCTCGGTCAATGGCACCTAGGCTTCCGTAGGGTTTTAAAATTTGATCCACCTTGTCGATCGCGCGCGGTCGCGTAGCATTTTTGGCCAAAGTAAATGAGATGTGATTGAAAGCGCCATCGAGCTGTGCAGATCCTTCGATCGCGTTGCGACGTAACCACAGAACCCCAAAGGATCGATTGTCAGGCAGCAAACCTCCTGGTGCAATTTCATAAATGAACTCTGGACTAAGAGCGATGCCAACAACAGTCAGGGCATATTGGCGACCGTAAAGCGTGACAGTCAACTCATTGCCAAGCTGTATGTGATTTGCGTTGGCAAAGGCTTCGCTGATGACGACTTCCTGACTGGAGGCATCTTCGGGCAAACGTCCTTTGCGGATATGCACAGCGTTTAATTGGGGCTCTCCCGTTACCGGAAGAGAAATGGCCAGGCCTTGTACGGACTTCTCTGCCAGTGGGAC
>JBILTA010000491.1:0-4620 GCA_044371785.1 Pirellulaceae bacterium
CTTCTTAACTTTTTGTGAATTATGACAGCAGTCGAAATCTGACTCTTCGACTCTCCCAACAACCAGTCCATCGACATCATGTGTCGCAAGGGCTGAGTGATGCATTACTGGAAAGTCTCGCTTTTCCTTCGATGTTATTGACAATTTGGGCTAATGCGTGGCGGTGATTCCCTTGGTATATTCTAAGGAGTTTCCAGTTCGTTCGTTATCCGATGGCTCCCCTCCGATAGCTCTCCTCCGGTGACATCATGATTACTCAACCTCGCGTTACGTACTGCCTATGTTTAGCATTGCTTCAAGTCATTGCATTTTCGGCCGACTCCAAGACCGCTTATTCGCAGGGGTTTAAAGCGAACTACGACGAAGCGGCAGTGCCCAAATATTCGCTGCCACCTCTGCTTGTGGGTGCCAACGGTGAAAAAGTAAATGCGGCGATGTGGCCAGCTCGTCGAGAGGAATTACTCGACCTTTGCCGTGACCACATCTACGGCAGGTGGGAACTTCCTAGTTTTGAAATGAGTGCTGAAATCGCTGAACAGGGTGAGTTCTTAAATGGGAATGCGATTCGGACACAATGGAAAGTAACAATTACAAATGAACATGGCAGTCAACAGATTGATCTTTTAGTTTATTTGCCTGCTACAGCATCCAGCAAAAGCCAGGTGCCTGTTTTTCTAGGTTTGAATTTTGCGGGAAATCACTCCGTTGCCAATGACCCTGCCATTCTGTTACCGAAAAGCTGGATGCGGCCTGACAAAGAAACAGTGGTCGATAATCGGGCAACAGAGAAGGGGAGGGGAATACAAGATAGACGGTGGCCGGTGGAAGAAATCCTGGCGGGGGGATTTGGCTTGGCAACTGTGTATTATGGCGACCTGGCTCCAGATGACCCAGCCCATTACATGGAAGGACTGCCACGCTTAAACCCTAATCTCAAGAAAGACCTCGGCCCATTTTTGCTTGACGCTTCCTACAAAGAAACAGAGCAACCTACAACTGGGGGTGCGATCGCGGTTTGGTCATGGGGCCTGTCGCGTTTGCTTGATGTACTTGAGAAAGATCCACGTATTGCGGCAAAGCAAGTAATCGTTGTCGGACATTCGCGTCTGGGCAAAACTGCTCTTTGGGCGGGCGCAACGGATCAAAGATTTGCGATGGTTGTTTCGAATAATTCGGGGTGCGGTGGGGCCGCCTTAAGCCGACGCGCTTTTGGAGAGACCGTGCAACGCATCAATTCAGCATTTCCACATTGGTTCTGCGATCAATATCGAAAGTACAATCGAGCTGAATCAGATTGCCCAGTTGATCAACATTCGTTATTAGCCTTGATTGCCCCTCGACCATTGTATGTGACCAGTGCCAGCGAAGACCTTTGGGCCGATCCGCACGGTGAGTTTTTGGCAACGAAAGAAGCGGGGACCGTGTATCGATTGTTAGGAGAAACGGCATTGCCGGAAACCGATTTCTGCGGATTCGAAAATCTAGGGGCCGGAAAGGTTGTCTATGGAGCTGCCTGGGGCGAGGCTAGCGAAACCTCATCACCCACCTTTGCTCAGGTTGGTTATCATATCCGTAATGGTGCCCATGATATCTTGAGCTGGGATTGGCAACTCTTCATGCGGTTTGCAAGGCAGAATTTGGATCGACGATGAGCAATCAAGTGGCATGGAAAGCAGATCTGATCCGGCTAGCTCTGCAGGCGATGCAACGTGCTTATGCCCCCTATAGTCACTTTCATGTTGGCGCTGCATTGCTGACTGAGAATGGGACGTTAGTGCTAGGTTGCAATGTTGAGAATTGTTCCTATGGCCTTACCATATGTGCAGAACGAACGGCTGCCGTGTCAGCTGTTGCTCAGGGCTTAAGCGATTGGAGAGCTATTGCCATCGCTTCGGTGGGTGGTGTCGCACCATGTGGAGCTTGCAGACAGTTTTTGGCTGAATTCGCTCCCGACTTAACCATATTGCTAGTTGATTCAACTGGGGAAAAACCGGTAGTTACCCTCTCTTTGACAGAACTCCTGCCGAACAGTTTTACTCCTGCACGCCTTCGCACACGGACGATAGATCGATCTTAGTAATCACTCACTTTTCGCAATCTCCATTGTGGTATGGACAGTAACAGATGGCGATCATTCCAGCAGCAGTAATATGCAAGAAACGAGACGGTGCGTCACTATCAAGGACTGAGATCTTTGACTTTGTGCTAGGCTACAGTCACGGTGAAATCCCCGATTACCAGATGGCGGCACTGGCAATGGCGATTTTTTTTCGCTCGATGGATGCGGAAGAAACCAGCTTTCTCACAGAAGCGATGCTAAACAGTGGAGAACGTTTAGACCGCTTAAGCCAAGAGGTACCAAGAGTTGGAAAACATTCTACGGGTGGTTTAGGAGATAAAACATCGCTCATCCTGGCGCCACTGTTAGCCTGTTTTCCGGTGCATGTACCAAAGTTGAGTGGCCGTGGACTAGGGATCACGGGAGGAACTCTGGATAAACTTGAAGCGATCCCTGGGTATCGCACGGACTTGACGCAGCCAGAGATTGAATTGCAGTTGGCAAATGTGGGTTGTGTGATCACTGGAGCCACAAGCAATATCGTGCCGGCTGACAAAAAACTATACGGCTTGCGCGATGTAACCGGAACCGTTCCCTCGATACCTCTGATCGCCTCAAGTATCATGTCAAAGAAACTGGCCGAATCGTTAGATGCTTTGGTACTTGATGTGAAGTTTGGCACGGGTGCTTTCATGGCCAACCGTCAACAAGCAGAACTCCTAGCAAAGCGTATGATTGATATCGGTTTGCATATGCATGTAGCCACCGATGCCCTACTGAGCGACATGAATCAGCCGCTGGGAAAGGCGGTAGGAAATGCATGTGAAGTAAATGAAGCCTTGGATGTGTTACGCGGCCATGGCCCCAACGATGTCGTCGAATTGGTACTTCAGCTTTGCAGCAAAATCTTGGTATTGGCAGCAATTTTCCCCAACGTCGAGTTGGCTCGATTGAGACTTGAAGAGAAATTGCGTGATGGCTCTGCGATGGAGCGATTCGAACGCATGGTCGCCGCGCAGGGAGGCCTGCTGCCTGCTGGATCCCTGCCAACTGCTCAGCCCCAACCGCTGCTGAGCAATCGAGCGGGCAGGATTGCGGGGATCGATGGCCAGCAGTTGGGGCTGGCAATAATCCAATTAGGTGGCGGACGAAAAGTAGCTAACGCATCGATTGATCCAAGCGTTGGTTTGATCATGGAGAAGCGGATAGGACAGTACACTGAGCTGAATGAACCCTTGCTTCAGATTCTTGCCCCAGTCGATTCAGCTCATGCGGTTAGTCCTTTGTTACGGAACGCGTTTACGATCGAGCCGTAATCTCGATTGTCGATGGAGCGGCAAGGCTTTTGTGTCGTCTAGCTGGCAAGTAGGAGCTAATTATCCAGTATTTTGAGACGCAGATTTAGAGGTTTGCCCACTAAAAACGGGGGAATCGCCACCTTCATTAAACGAACGCATTTGCTAAGACCTTGTTGTAGCGGTACAGTACAATTGTTGGTTGGAAGAGATGAATCAAACATAGCCCGATCGACCAGAGCCCGATCGACCGTAACCCTATCTATGCAGTGCATAAAATTCGGAGAAATCAATAATGTCCTCAAACAAGGATTTTTATTCCTCAAATAACAACGCTTACCAAAGCCCTGCATACGGACTTGGCTCGCAGGTAATGGATGATTGGGCTGTAGCGGCTAGTAGAACCACTTTTCTACGCCGAACCTATGCTCACCTGGCAGGGGCTGTTGGCCTGTTTATTGCGATTGAAACGTTTCTACTGACAGCGGTACCTGAAGAAACCCTCCAGTCCGTGATTCGGTTACTTACTGGTGGTCGCTGGAACTGGCTGATTGTTGTTGGCGCGTTTATGGGGATCTCTTGGTTGGCGGAGCAATGGGCGAATTCAAATAGCTCGCGTGGAATGCAATATTTAGGCCTAGGACTCTATACGGTTGCGGAGGCAGTGATTTTTTTACCTTTGCTGTATATCGCCTCTCGGTTTTACGATGATGCGATTCCTGTCGCAGGTGTCATGACGGCCGTAATGTTTGGCGGAATGACGGTTGTAACTTTGATTACGAAAGCAGACTTCTCATGGATGGGTCGCTATCTATGTTGGGGAGGATTTCTTGCCCTAGGCCTAATTCTTTGTTCGGTCTTGTTCGGTTTTAGCCTAGGCATCTTCTTCACAGGTGCAATGATTGCCTTAGCTAGCGGGTACATCCTTTATCACACCAGCAACGTGCTGCATCGTTACAACGAGGATCAATACGTAGCTGCGTCACTTGCTCTATTTGCTTCGGTAGCGTTGCTATTCTGGTATATACTTCAGTTCGTAATGAGCTTACGAAACAACGATTAGTCGATCAGCGGGAATTCTTTGTCATATCAGATTCCCAAAAATAGAGTCTTCCCCTCTCAGAGAGGACGCGCAAATACTTGTGCGTCCTCTCTTTCTTTTCTCCTTCCTATCTTTGTCCATCTTGGTGCCGGGCACAGTCCATCCTGGTGCCGGGCACAGTCCATCCTGGTGCCGGGCACAGTCCATCCTGGTGCCGGGCACAG